>CAURVP010000012.1:0-27480 GCA_963528475.1 uncultured Candidatus Saccharibacteria bacterium
CACACTGGGCCAACGCCCGCGCCCGCAACGTGGGCTGGCGGATCGACTACTGGCTAGCCTCGGCGGCAATCGCCCCGCGCATCACCAGCGCCCGCATCCACGCCAGCCAAATGGGCAGCGACCACTGCCCGGTTAGCATTACGCTGGATGAGCCAATAGTGTAAGACTAGGGGGCGCGATAAACACGCAAACCTTGACACACCCCTCATATATTGATATATATATATATTAGCTTCTCGCAATCCGACGAGAAGCGAGTCTAAAAAGGAGGGGAGGTGATTCTCCATGATCGATGGCATCAGCTTCCTTGGTGGAAGCGGATCCTAGCCGGTCAGCAGAGGGTGCGCAAGCACACGTTTGCGCACCCTCTGCGCTCTAACCCTCCTGCCTCTTTCTTTCCCAACCTAGTCGTCAGCACTTACTCTCATAGAGTATGGAGAGCTCCTAGGTTGGGCTTTTCTTTTTCACGTCTTTCACACGCTCCAGGCTGCACCAGTACCTCGACACTGTATAATATGGCACTAGTAGCAAGTAAGACATCATTTCAAGCAGCAATGCATAGCAAGCACCACCCACTTCGCGGTATAATAGCTCTATGCTGAGTATTTTCTCTCTGTATTATCTCCGCCCGCTAGAGCAAGGCAGCTGCGCATGAACACCCCCTACTGGCAGCAGCAAACGCCAGCCAAACTGCTCTACCCAGACATCGCCTGGAACAAACCGCAGCAGCGGGCGCAAGCAGGCAAGCTGGGCATTATTGGTGGCAACCGGCTGAGCTTTCGCGCCATCGAGCATAGCTATACTACTGCACTCGCCACAGGGGTAGGGCAGGCACGCGTGGTGCTGCCAGATGCCCTGCGTGGCACTATTCCTGCCAGTGTGACGGACACGATTTTTGCCGCAAGCAATAGCAGCGGCAGCCTAGGTAGCGAAGCCTGGCCGGAGCTGCAAGCCCTCACTGGCTGGGCAGACGCACTCCTCCTCATCGGCGATGCAGGCCGCAACAGTCAGACTGCCATTGTCTATGAAAAGCTCGTGAGCTACACCACCACACCACTCATTATCAGCCGCGACGCGGTCGACTTGCTTATGCCAAGCGCCCCACAACTTGCCAGCCAGTCAAACATCCTTATCATTGCATCATTCTCGCAAATCCAAAAGTTCCTTCGCACCCTATACTACCCCAAGATCCTCACCTTCCGGATGTCGCTCCTCCAGCTGGTTGAGGTGCTGCACAAGTTTACCGTCACCTATCCACTTACCCTCGCCACCTTCCATGCCGACACCATCCTCATCGCTCAGCATGGCACCGTTACATCAACACCGTGGTCGCAGCCAATGGCACTTTGGCAAGGCACTGTACCAACACGCATCGCCGCATACACTATGTGGAACCCAGCGACACCCCTCCAGGCAGCGACGGCTAGCTTGCTAGATGGGAAGGAGTAGGTATTAGGTATCGGCTCCGGAACTTTTGCTATGGCTATCTGTAATTCTCTTCTTCATCTCTTTGGCTAGTGAAGGGGAGTATAGGAACCACTCACGGCCTAAAACTCGAGCAACATTTCTATGATCCGCTATTTTGCTTGAATGACAAACGACAGATATATTCAAGCACAATAAATACACCCATGAGACCATCTCAAGTAGCGGGATTTTTCCTACCCAAATCAATACCGAAAGGGAAGAGCGAGAAAAGAAATTTGCACGCGATGTGCAGCGCCATTATTATGTTGTTCGTTTTTTGTGTTCAGATCATACGAAGCACAAATCATGAACAAATGTTTGCGTCACATGAGCCCACGACCTCTGTTATTCTGCTGGACAAAAAAATAGCACAAGCATAAAACACTGCCAAATACTATACCAAACTCTCTTATCGCATGGTGTGCTATACTTGCACGAATACCATCATTATATATCTTATTTATAGAACGAAAATAGCACGTTTCTACCGGAAATCAAGTACTCATACCATGTTTTGCAGTAATATTTAGCTTCTCGGTCATAGCAGATCGTCTACTTTCTCTTGCGCTATAAGACAAAAAGCAGGTGAGTAGTATATTTGTTCGCCCTAGTTTGCACGCTACGTCAACCATGATACATGAGTAATTAGCGTGTTCAGTGTGCCCTTATACTACCAGCAAAAGGGTAGGTTAGCGTGTCACTATACAGTCTCATCACTTGCCTTATTTAGCACGCAGACGCCACCGCCTCAGCCTGCATAAAGGTCCATACCGCGCAGGAGGCATCTCCTAGCTAGGAGCATAGTGGGATAGAGTAGGGGGATGTAGATGGAATACCTTGAGGAGACATTGGAGACCGTCATCATTAGCTGAACTATGTCTACAAAAGCTAGTTACGTGGCCTGTATTAAGCCTCTATTGAGGAGAAGTGAACCGATGAAACTACTCGTGCTACCATCCAGAAGGCATGATGTAAAATACATATTTTATACCGCCTTTCTCTATTATTCCAGCAAAATATATCCTGCCACTAACTAACATAGAGCACCACCAGCATAGACAGATCAGACAGATTGCACTCACATATGCGTGGCTAGCCTTCTCTTGCAGCCTAGGAGTAGTCTGAGAGGAAAAGACAGAGAAGCTTAATACGTCTCATCAGAGTAACTCTCACTCCACAATCTCACAAATGAGACCAATCAAAAAGAAAAGAGGACGCGCAGCTTATATTGGGTCAATGATTTACTCTCAAAACCCAAACCAATAAAAATCACCCGTCCATGCAAAACGGGTGATTTTTGGGTTATCCGCAAACGGCTATTTATTTGCGGTGGCGGCTTACGTAGTAAGCAGCACCTGCAGCAGTGAGGCTACCAATACCAGCCAGCGGCAGGAGGGTACCGCCCAGGCCAGTGTGTGGCAACTCAGCTACCGGAGTTGGAGGAGTTTGCTCACACTTCGACATGTCGGTGGTGTAGTCATTGCTTACTTCGTTGCGGCGAACTTCGACGATCTTCTTGTCAGAGATGCGGCAGACCTTGACCTTGTCGCAGTCAGCAGTGTTCTTTGAGTGCTTCTTCTCGTCGAATTCTTTTTCCTTGATGGTGACAATAGCACCAGTCTTCAGCTCACAGACCTTCATCTTGTCGCAGTCTTTGACGTTCTTTGAGTGCTTGGTAGCGTCAAATTCGCTTTCTTTGATGGTGATGATGGTGCTGCTGCTCAGCTCACATACCTGGATGGTTGGCTGAGGTGTAACCTTGATGGTCACTTGGCAGTCTTTGCTTGTCTTCTCGACGTTGGTGCTGCCACCTTCGCTACCGACCACAGTCATTTTAACGGTGTATGTGCCTTCCTTGGCGTAAGTGTGGCGAACAGTTGCACCACCGTTGGTGGTCTTGCCATCACCAAAGTCGTAGATGTAGTTAACGACCTTTGCACCTTCCTTAGCGGTTGCCTTGGCGGTGAATTGGTATTCGTTGCGCGAAATCTGGGTAGCTTGCAACGCGTCGCAGGTCAGGCTTGGCTTGGCTGGTGGGGGAGTTGGGGTGCCCCAGATAGGGTTACCACAGTCCTTAATAACACCAGCGATAAACTTACCGTTGTTGTCGAACCATGCATAAACGCTAAAGGTTGTCTTGCCCAAGATGAAGCTATCACCGGTTGGGTACTGGTAGTAGGTGTGGCCACCAGCGGTGCGCTGACCTTCTGGCTGCTTTTGCTTTGTACCAGCTTTGGCCTGCAGGGTGCGGGCACCAGTAGCGACAACACGACCACCAACAGTCACGTTGCCGTTCGCATCAACTGTACCTTCTTGCATGTTGGCACCGTTGATCATCTGCTCGGTAATACCGAACTGGCTGTACAGCTGACGGATCTCTGTACGCTTTGTGTAAGTGCTGCGCAGGGTCTGTACGTCCTTTGTGCCGCACTCTACAACATTAAAGTTGCTACAACCTGCTGAGATCGCTGCCGATGCTGGCTGCGCTACCCACAGGCTACCGATTGCTGCGCCAGCGACTACGCCAAGTGCAACAAACGATTTTGCTAGTTTGTTCATTTGTTTTCCTCCTCGTCATTATTAGACGTTATGTGTTGAGATTATCATGTCCTTTATTTTTTGTCAACAATACTTTTTCATATATTATGCTTATGCTTAAATCTATATTTCATGGCTGTTGTTCTACCATAAAATGATGATAATAGCCACTGTTATATTAGGGTTGCGTGCAAGCGATGTTCGATGGTATTGTGTTTACAAACATACATCGTACGATTGGTGCGTTCGCCTGTTAGGCAGCTACGTGATGTTGCTCGGCTTTTTTGCCATATTTTTCTTGATCGTTCATGGCTGGTTATCCGGCAGCTTAGGATGGGCGAGCGGTCGTATTGAATAAAATAGAGCGACCGGCTTAGGTATATCTCCGTAGAGCCCTGCACGAGAGGCTAGCCAAGCACAACGCAATCTGCTATACTGACAGGAGTTGCAGGATAGGGCTGCAATTGACCTTACACACGCCGCGGTGGTGGAATTGGTAGACACGTCAGACTCAAAATCTGATGTCCACTCGGACGTGCCGGTTCAAGTCCGGCCCGCGGTACCAGTGTTTATTCAACTGTTTTCCGAAAAATAAGCCGTAAGTGTCGGCTTATTTTTATTGATGACTCTTACTGTCTGTTATGCCTGTCTCGAGAGTGTGGACACGGGTAGGTAACTTCTTATCCAAGGTGGGCTTTGAAACGCAAGCGATATATTGGTATATCAAAGCTAATATTGTATACTGGAAGTAGTTATGCAGCCACAAGATTCGTCACGCACAACATCACGAGGGCATTCGTCGCAGAGCCGCGATGCACGGCTTAGTGAGGTGCGTGGGCAAATTGATGCGCTATACAATACGTCGAACAGTAGCGGTGGCACAAACCGCCCAACTATGCAGCCCATCATTGGCAGTACACCGACTCGCCAGCCTGCGCCCAACACGAGCGCCAAGGCGGCAACCTTCTCAGTTCCAAACCTCGCCAGCAAGCCAGCCAGCCATGCACCAGTGGTGCGACACGCAGTAGGCGGCGTTCAGCACAGCCAGACGGCTTACCGCCCAGGCGCACAAGCGTGGCGTCAGAGTCAAACAGCTGCAGCGTCAAATGCCCACTCAGCACCTGTCACCCGCGAGCGCGACATCTCATCTATCACGCCGCGTAGCCGCTCACAGGCGCACTACATTGGTACATCGGCGCAATCCCAACCCTCACCAACTCGCACAGCCGCTTCATCAACAGCTCACGCGCAGCAAAAACCCTCATTTCAAGACAACCATACCGAGCAGCCAGCAACAAACACACATCAGCCGCAGCAGCCAGACAGCCAGCGTCCTGCTGGTGCACCACGTCAGCCCACCGCCAACCAAAAGGCTGCTTGGCAGCAATATCACAGCGCTTGGCAAAACTACTATCAGCAATATTATGAGCGCTACTACTTAGGCCAAGTCAAGAAGGCTGAGGAGCGCCTCGCTGAGCAAGCCAAAGCTCACGACGCCGATACACCTAACGCCACCGCAGCCACCACTGATGAACCAGAAGAGCTCACTCAAAGCCAAGCAATGGGCGACCTGCGCTCGCGCTTACTGAGCTCGATTCGCAACGGTGCAGACAAAGTCCGCCATAGCCGACACTTCATCCCCGCGGTAGCTGGTATTTCCGTTATGGTGTTATTCTTGGCCTTGCAATACAACCGGGTCTTTTTCTCATACGTTGCTGCCTACACCTCACCAGGCGACCTCGATGCCCAGAGCTATATCATTAGCCCATACGACTCGACCAACGTTGGCCCAGATCCCAAGCTTATCATTCCTAAGATCGCCGTGGACGTACCCATCGTGTGGGATGCCAACGCTGCCAGCCAAGCCTCGCTCAATGCCGCTATGGATAAGGGTGTCGTGTGGTTCAACATCCCTGGCGCCAATGCAAAGCCTGGTGAAGTAGGGAACTTCGTCGTCTCAGGCCACTCGAGCAACGACTGGCTCGACAACGGCAAGTATAAATTCATCTTCGCGCGGCTCGAGCAAATGCAAAAGGGTGACAATATCTATGTCAATTACAACGGCAAGCGCTACACCTATACTGTCACTGGCTCACAAGTCGTCAAACCGACCGATGTGCACGCGCTGCAAACCAACGCCACCAAGCCAACCATGACGCTCATCACCTGTGTGCCACTTGGTACCGACCTCAACCGCCTACTCGTCACAGCCGAGCAAGTCAGCCCCGACCCATCCACCGCCAAAAAAGAAGCATCTCAAACCACTACCAACAGTAGCAGCAACAGCAAGAGCGCCATGCCAGGCAACTCACCAACCTTCGTCCAACGGGTCGGCAACCTGTTTTCGGGACGGTAAGCTGGCTTTATAAACCAGTGTGGTATCTACGTTTGAAAGTGCGAGATTTCTCACTAGTTACCCTAGTAGTTGGTGTAGTAGTCTACAAAGATGAGGGTATGTATCTATGCTTTGCTCGTGTTCATAGACGAAACAAGCAAGCGCACAGCTAGATTGGCTACTAGCTATGTCAAGCATATCAAGCATTGCACTCTTCTTCATAGAATATGCAATGCCGAGTAGCTCGCCAATGAGTATATTCCTCATGTTTATCCTTGTCGGTATAGTCGCAACTGGAATACTCAGCTTTCAGCAGCTCAAGCAGCAAGAGTTGATGCGGATGCGACAAGTGGACTCCTAGTCAACCAAACATAACCCACCAAACCATGTCTCAATCTGATTGCAGTGCTCTTAAGCGCACTCTCGGATTGAGATATATCCGGGTTCAGTTTGAGCATGGTTGGTGGGCTATGTTTTTTGATTTTGTTAATTACTTTGCTAATTATACACCATTCAACAACGAGAAGTTTATCGTCTGTGCTATCGAGGACTATAGTAACCCTTAGTTGTCGTTCACGATTTTCGTTTGGCGCAGCGCCACGCCATCCTTTGTCTTGACGAAGCTATAGAGGTAGCGCTGGTTTTGTGAGAGGACAACAGGGAGGTCGAGCGCCGAGGTAGTGATGCGCTGCTGGTTGGCACCATCAAAGTCGTAGAGATGCACACCGCCGTGTGTGAAGGTGAAGTGGTAGCCATCAATCCAATTGATATCGCGCGTCAGCGGCTGAGGGAGCTTGATGGTGGAGGACTTAAGTAGCTCGAGGTCATACGTCATGAGGTTCGTATCGTTATACACACAGGCGAAGCGGTGTCCACCACGCGAGAAATCGACATGGCTAATGCCACCTGGCATACTGAGGCTGGCGACAGACTTGAGGCTGCTTGCGGTGCGCGAATCACTCGCGGCATGCGAGGTGCTACTGAGAATCTCAGCCGTCTCACCATAGGCGATCACGTAGTATACTTTGTCGTAGTATTTCTCGATACGGAAGTGGAGCGGTGCTACACCATCATCGGCATAGCTACGGACGGTGCGAGGCTTGGTGGTGCCAATAGTGAGGTAGCCAGCAGTGCGTTGCTTGCTGGTGTGGTCGAGCTTGGTCGTGTAGGTGATGGTCGTGTCGCTGTAGAGCGCAAACTCAGCCACATTACTAACGAGTGGGCCTGTGATCGTCGTGTCACCGAGACTTGCTTGGCGCAGGTCGCCCTCGCCAGTGAGGACAAAGAGCTTGCGGCTGTCGCCCTGCGAGAATTTAGCAGCATCAACATCCACACCAAGCTGCCGCGTGACATTCTCGAGCTTGTGGCTACCCTGGGTGTCGAGGACGAGCCACTCGGTTTTATCGCCATTGTAAGTGTGTTTGATCGTCACATAGCGGTTATCCTTATCCCATGAGTCGAGGGCGAAGGTTTGGTGTTCGGCATTGTCTGGCGCAGTGTAGTGCGCGCTGTCGAGCGCGATATTCGTCGTCTGCGGTTTATCGCCACTGAGGTCGGCCAAAGTAACGGTGGGCTTGTGCGCAGCAGGAGTGAAGACGAGGTAGCGATTATTACCCGAAGCAATGGCGCTTGACGCACCACTAGCAGTTGCGACATTCTTGTGGCTTGGATTGCTAGAGATGAGTCGGGCGTAGTCGAGCCACAGCACACTGCCAGGCTTCACATCCACCGTCTTGTGCCAATCATGGTAACCTTCACGCTGGATGGTGATATTGCGTTGACCAGCCGAGAGAGTAAGCTTACTAGGCGTCTCGTTGCTGAGGCGGGTTTGGTCTACCGTCACTTGGGCACCATCAGGGTGAGTGTCAAACTGCACCAGGCCACCCTGCACAACCTTACCACTCGACCAATTGAGCCGGTACCCCTGTATTGCATAAGCAAAAATCACGACAGTGAAGAGAACGGTCAGCACCATCATGCTATAGATCAATGTCAGATGGACGCGTTGGCGTCGCTTTCGTTGTTGCGTATCCATGACAACATTATACCATGGCTGGAGGGAAGTAGGATGCGTTGCCTATCCAGCTTAACCTTGCAGCAGGCTCATGTATTTTATTTTGTCCCGAGGATTTTATACAAAACAACTCCCACCTCTTGCAAAACCCCTTATGCTTAGAGTATTATACGATCAAAGAGGGAACAAGGGGGATATACTTATTATGCGTCATACGACGGTCACACCTGGTGGACAAGTGTCTAAGCAGGCAGCTGGGCAGGCTGCCATTCGTCAAGATATACAGAGACCAGGGCTGCATCGCACGAGCAAATCAGAGCGGCAGCCTGTATTATACGGGCCTGAGCTAAAGATCATTCATACCCCGCGCGCTCGCTCTACAGCAGTCAAGACAACTCAGAAGCATATCTCAGAAATCATCCCGGCAACCAAGGCGGTACAGACAGCTCAGGCGGCCACAGCGACGCCGCAATCACCCGTAAAGAACCGGTCACAGACATCTACGGGGGTCGCTCAAACCACTCCACCGCGCCCCACACACCAGCCAGCCACGCCGCAAAAAACAGTGGCAACACATCGCGCCGCAGCACCAACTGCACACATCACCAAACATCATCGGCCAGTGGCAGTGCAACCCATCACATCATATCGACCTGGCTCGCCGCGCCAGCTACGGAAGCGGCAACCCGTGACGATCTCGCCACTCTCGGCTCAGCCAACAACACCCTCATCGCCCCGTGCGCAAACCCCACGCCACGCTTCTCAACAGACGTCCACCCAGCCTGGCGCACCACGCAGTATGGATTTTGTATTCGTACCATCAGAAGTAGAGCCACCCAGCACCGCTCAGCGCCATAACACGCCGCCGCCATCACAACTGGCACGTGTGCTTGCCACCGAGCAAGTCGAGCAGACGCAAACCCAGGCCACGCAGCCAGTTATACCAATTGGCCTGCCCACGCTCAACCTCGCCGAGCTTGCCGCCCAACCACTAGTGGCGCAGCCTTCTGGAGTGCCCCAGGGTGAGGTGTGGTGGCCACCAGCTGAGCCAGAACTCACTACGACGGAGAATATCCCTGTTGGCACACTGCCGCGCAGCGTTCTTGCCGAGCAAAGTAAGAAGTTGGCAGCTGTACCCAGATCCAAACGCCGCAAACTCTTCACTAGTAAACGCCGCACCAACAAACCCACCACGAGCGTCGCACCACCACCGGCTCGGCAGCCAGCGGCGCGCCACTGGGGTCGGCATCTCAGCGTTGCTGGGGCGATGGTGGCACTGCTTGCCTTTGGCGGCTATCTGACATACCACAACATGCCTGCCATTGCTACTCGTATGGCCGCCGCTCAGGCTGGCATTAATGCATCGTTCCCGTCATATCAGCCGAGTGGCTATAGCTTGGCGGGCGGCATATCGCAGCAGCGGGGAAGTGTCTTAATGAAGTTCGCCGCCAACGCTGGCCCAGGCACCTTTACTCTCACGCAGAGCCGGTCAGATTGGGACTCTAGTGCTGTCCTGGCCAACTACGTTTTGCCCAGCTTTGGCCGCAACTTCGCCACTACCACCAGCCGTGGCCTCACTATCTATAGCACCCACAACGCCGCCGCATGGGTCAATGGCGGCATCCTCTACACCATCAAGGGCAACGCACCCCTGTCGAGCGAACAGATAGCGCGGATTGCAGCGAGTATGTAGCAGTTCATCTGCTATACTTATCCATATGAGTAACGACACATCATCCGATACACCATCTTCGCATGCCACTACCATTCGCACCCGCTTTGCACCAAGCCCCACGGGGTATATTCATGTGGGTAATGTGCGCGCAGCGCTCTTTCCGTGGTTGCTCACGCGCCAGCAGGGTGGAAAATTCGTCTTGCGCATTGAGGATACCGACCGCGCTCGCTTTGTACCTGGGGCGGAGGATCTGATTCTCGATACACTCGACTGGCTTGGGCTAGACTGGGACGAAGGCCCACGCGTTGGCGGTGAGGCTGAGCCGTATCATCAGTCGGAGCGCCTCGCCATTTACCACCGCTGGGCACAAAAGCTCATCGACAAGGGGCTCGCCTATGCCGATCCCTATACCCCAGAGGAAGTCCAAGGCTTTCGCGAGGAAGCTCGGGCTGCCAAGAAGGCCTTTTTATACCGCGACTATCGCCCAACCAATCCACCAGAGTGGGACGGCACCCAGCCACTGCGCTTTAAGGTAGCCGAGCCCCAGCGCTACACCTGGCACGATCCCGTGATGGGTGAGCTCTCTGCTGGGCCAGAAGCGCTCGATGACTTCATCCTCATCAAGGCCGATGGCTACCCAACATACAACTTCGCTCACATCGTCGACGACGCCGAGATGGGCATTACCCACGTCATCCGCGGGCTAGAATATATCTCCAGCATTCCACGCTACCTCAGCCTATACGATGCGTTGGAGATTGAGCCACCAGTACTGGCCTGCCTGCCACACATCATGGCGCCCGATGGCAAGAAAAAGCTTGGCAAGCGCGATGGTGCCAAGAGCGTCACCGACTACCGCACCGATGGTATTTTGCCCGAGGCAATGCTCAACTTCCTCGCCTCGCTGGGCTGGAATGATGGCACCGAGCAAGAGATCTTTAGCAAGGAGGAACTGATCGAGAAATTCAGCCTCGAGCGCGTCCAGCGCAGTGGTGCCCGCTTCGACGAAAAGCGCCTCCTGTGGATGAACGGCCAATGGATCCGCCGCTTATCACTCGATGACCTCTACAACCGAGTCGAGCACTACTGGCCAGCCAGCGCTACTAGCGCCGATGAATCGTACAAAAAACAAGTGCTTGCCCTGGTGCAAGACCGCCTCAAGACCTTGGCCGAGCTACCAATGCTGAGCCGCTACTTCTTCGAAGAGCCCACTATAAACGAAGAGCTCATTACCACCAACAAGCCTCTGCGCAAACTGACGGATGAGCAGCGTCGAGAGCTCCTTGCTACGGCCCACGCCGCTCTGACTCAGCAGCACACATGGACGCCAAGCGCTATTCAAGACACTCTCAACCAACTCCTCGAGGCCACTGGCCACAAGCCTGGCGTGCTCTTTAGCCTCATCCGCATTGCCACCACCTGGGCACCCTTTAGCCCCCAGCTGAATGACACGCTGGCACTGCTTGGCAAGGAGCGGACGCTGGCGCGAATTGAGCAGTATCTTGGGTAATAACACGCTACGCATCACACAAAAACCGGCTCTCCCAGCCGGTTTTTACTTGAACAAATAATTGCGTCGTTAGCAAAAAAATAATAGCAATAACAGGGGTAGAAGTTGATCACAAATTATTCGTCGTGCCCCACCTAAACAAACGACAAGGTCAAGATAGAGAAAGTGAAGACTTAGCTATTCAAATCAAGCGAGATTATGCCACGAGAAGGGAAGCACCGTGCAGCTATTTTGCTGGAGGTATGTCGCCCAGCCAGACTGATGGTGCTGGCTCCATACCGCTCACGGAGTCCGCGCCATTAATTATCTTGCGCGCAACAGGGGAGGCGAATATTTCAACACCCTGCGGGCCCGAGCCAATCCCTAGCCCTCCGAGGGCGGCAAGCGTCATGGCCCTCATAACATCATCAGGCGATGGCTGGGGTGCGCCTTCTCGCACCTGCCCCACACGCCAATCTCCGCCGCTCGCTTGTTGTGGCGATTGACATTGTGATGGTGGTATAGCGCTGCTGTCTCTACCATTACTTATACTGTCGCTCTCTCGTCGTGTCATATTTCCTCACCCAAATTATCCGTTAATGGTTATTCATTGTAGGCTATTTTTGCGGATTTGCCAAGGGGTTTGTTGGGTAATTGATCGCATGCGCTCAAGGTATCGATGGATCCATCTTCGCCATGCAGCTCTTACGCAATTCCTCATCATCCACTGCCACAAAAAGACCCAGTGCACGAAGTAAATAACCAAGACCCATTTACTCATAGAGCACAAGCAGAGAAGGGCAAGGGTAAAAATACTCACACCGTACAGTGGTCAAGCCCAAGGTAGCCTTTTGCTGCAAAATTCCTCATTCATCGCTATCCGCTCATGGTATAATGGCCATAAGATGAGTTCACCACAGAATACACCACCGGCAGCTTTTGGCGGTCGGGCGCAGCGTCGGCGTTTGCGACGGCATGGACGGCACTTTATGGGGCTGCGGCATTTTGTGGGGCAACACCGCATGCCCGTGATGGTGATTGGTGGGGCATTGGTGGTATTTGCTGGAGCAATGGCGTCATTTTCTCTGCTCAATAAGCCTCGCCAGGCCAAACCCGCCCCTGTTGTGGCAACGCAGAAAGCCCCAGAGGTGTATTATTCGCCCCTGACTGGCCTCAAGGTAGCCGACCAAGCAGCCACCACCAAGCCCGTTACTGCAGTGATGCTCGAGAATAGCCCCAGTGCTCGCCCCCAGTCGGGCGTCAAGCAGGCTGAGGTGGTGTACGAGGCAATTGCCGAGGCAGGTATCACTCGCTTTCTCGCACTGTACCAGCAAAATAAACCAGCGATGATTGGCCCAGTGCGTAGCCTGCGGCCATACTACATAGACTGGCTTGCGCCTTACCAGCCCAGCGTAGCTCATGTGGGAGGTAGCTCACATGCCTTGCAAGAGATCCGCAATGGTACCTACCGCGATATCGACCAGTTCTTTCATGAGCGCAGCTATTGGCGTGCTACTGACCGCCGTGCCCCGCACAATGTCTACACCAGTGCCGAGCGGCTGGATGACCTCAATAGCAGCAAAGGCTACAAGCAGTCTGTTGTCAAGATCGCACTTGCCCGAGCCGATGGCAAACCAGCCAACCCTGCGACCGCCACTGTGGCCGTCATCAATTTTGGCAAATCCGCCCGCTACAACACGCGCTACCAATACGATGCCAGCACCAACACCTACCAGCGTAGCATTGGTGGCGAGGCTAGCTTGGACCGTGAGGAAGGGCAGATTGCGCCCAGCGTTGTGGTGGCACTAACCGTCCAGCAGACCACTGTGCAAGAGGATGGCACGCGCGAGAATATTATCACCACTGGCCAAGGCAAAGCAACTATCTTCCAGAATGGCAGCGTGGTGGAGGGAATATGGCGCAAGACCGACCGTACCAGCCCCCTTGAGCTACGTGACGCTAATGGCAAGGCAATCGCTCTTACCCGTGGCCAGACATGGATCGCGGCAGTACCTGGTGGCACAGGGAGCGTGTCGTGGCAGCAATAGGCCCAGCCCGGCCATTGCCACCTCATCATCCACCTACCCTTATTAAGCAGTATTGGCCACACTATAGCCGCCGTGCTATTGGCGCGAGTATCCTGATGCAGTGCACTATTGCTGGGCTCGTGGCGAGTACGCTGTGGATGATTGGCCTAAGCCCTAGCCAGCTGCAGTTTTGGCTGGTCATTATGGTTGTAGTGCTGGCGAGTATCCCACTCAATATTTTCCTGCTCATGCAGCTACTCACCCCGCTCAAAGACCTCACACATGCTCTCAGCCATGTAGCAGGCGAGCCTAGTACCATTACACCGCCCAACCCCAATGCAGCACACTTCGAGCGCGATGGCTTCAAGCCGCTGCTGCAATACATCTACCAAACGGCCGCACTAGCTGGCCAAAACCCGCCGAGCCAGGCTCAAGCACAAGCTGCCCAGATCGAGGCCGCGCTGAATCAGACAAGCGCTGGCGTTGCCATCCTCACCAGCCAGGGGCAGGTACGCTACCACAACCGCCACACCCCACTGCGCCAGAGCCATGATGGCGCGGCCGAGCTCGAGCTATTATTTGAGCCAGGCGATGGTCTGACGGAGTGGCTCGCGCACTGCCGCCGCAGCGCTGTTCATGCTGAGAAGACCTGGCTACGCGTTGCAAACAAGCTGGTGGGTGAGCCTGGGCGGCGTATCTTCGACATTACGGCCAATTATGAGAAGGGAAGCAGCGCCGAGGTTATACTGGTACTGCACGATCGCACCACCCTCTACCAGCCCGAGGATGATGACCTCGATTTCATCGCCTTTGCCGCTCACGAGCTGCGCGGGCCCATCACCGTTATTCGTGGCTATCTGGATGTCCTCACTGAGGAGGTTGGCCCAGCGCTGGCTGGCGACCAGCACGAGCTACTGGGGCGGCTCGTCGTCTCGGCCAATCGTCTCAGCGGCTATGTTAACAACATCCTCAATGCCAGCAAGTTCGACCGCCGCCACCTGCGCGTCCACCTAGCAGAAGAGTCGGTTAGCAGCATCTATAATATCATCCGCGACGACATGCAGCTGCGCGCCACCACCCAAGGCCGCACACTCACGGTGGATATCCCCACCACGCTGCCCACCATTGCGGCCGATCGCTCCAGCCTGTCTGAGGTGCTGAGCAATATCATTGATAACGCACTCAAATATAGCAATGAAGGCGGGCTCGTAGCCGTCTCGGCCGTGCAAGATGGTGCATTCGTCGCCATTAGCGTGCAAGACCACGGCATCGGCATCCCCACCAATGTGATGGGCAGTCTCTTTCACAAGTTCTACCGCTCGCACCGCAGCCGCGAGACCGTAGCCGGCACGGGTATTGGGCTGTATATTAGCAAGGCGATCGTCGAGTCACACGGTGGGCAAATTGGCGTGGTAAGCCGCGAAGGGGAGGGCTCCACCTTCACGATCACCATCCCCACCTACGCCAGCGTAGCAGACAAAATCGCCGATGGCAGCAACAGTCAGCTCATCACCAGCGGCGGCGGCTGGATAAAAAATCACACGATGTATAAGGGATAACAGAGGTAGGAGGAGAGAACTTATGGCAATTCAAACAATTCTCGTCATCGAAGACGATCGCTTCATTGGCGAAATGTACGTGCGCAGCCTCTGCAAGGCGAGCTACACGGTAGATTGGCTGATCGACGGGGCAGACGGCCTCGTGGCAGCGCGCAACAACCACTACGACCTCATCCTGCTCGACATCATGCTCCCCGAGAAGCGCGGCAGCGAGATCCTCCAGGCACTACGCGCCGAGCCACAGCACATCGCTGGCACGAAGATCGTCATCATGACCAACTTCGACCAAGACGAATCCACCCGCCTCGCTCTCCAAGCCAGCGTAGACGGCTACCTCATCAAAGCCGAGATCACCCCACGGCGATTGCTGGAGATTATTGCGGGGATGGAGAATAGCTAGTGGCTATCTCTGCTGTATATACCTCTGAATCCAGCATCATCAAGCGCCTTGATGATCTTATCATTTGGATCAAAGGCATTTGGGGAGAGAAAGTCACCATTAACCCTTTGGCGGATACTCTCGACAGCTTCAGACGAAGCAAGCATACTTCTTCCACCTATCATTCTATAGCCTTGATCTAGCGCAATCCTTCCTACCCGCCAACCTATTGCATGTGCACGCAATTCGTACGACAAGCGATGCTGTTCAGCCATGCCGTCTCTATCCATCATCCATACTGGATAGTCAAGATAATCTGCCCCATGTATCATTTCATGACTTAGCGTATCAATCATTTCAACCAGTTGAATAATTCTCTCATTAACAACAATACTGGGTTGACCTATCACTCCAGCAGCAATATTTTCTTGGCCTTTACGGGTCATATTTACAACTGACGAAGTTGTTTTTCCACTCCTTTGCGCAGGTATGCTTAGCTCTCTCCTATGATGATTTTCTTTTTTTGTATTTCGAAAATACATTACAGCAAGATCCCATTTGACCGCATTGTCTAGATCTAGTTCACGGAGAACTGCATTATATTGCTCTTGTGCTATGCCGTCCATCGTTGTATACGCAACCTCACTAGGGTACAGCGATACAATAGGGATTATCCGCTGCCTATGCCAATCTGGCACTTCGTCAATCACTCCATTGGTATCAATACTAGGCACATGTGCACAGTCAACAGCTTTTGCCAAGCGTACCGCATGCTCGCCCAAAACGTCATATCCTTGTGGACTTTGAACGATTCCAAAAATACCTTCCAGCGACCGTTTCAGCCTATCCTGCCGCGCTACATACTCAGCAGGGTGCGGCATGATTTTTTTGCTTTTCTCTAGTGCCATGTGATTATTATTACTTATATTTTGCGTAAAACGCAATAGCGAACAAGCGTATTGGGGTAGCTTTCCCTCACATCGTAGGCCCATCATGCCAAATATATATCTCAAAACAACACGCAAATAAAAACACCTCGCCTCGGCAAGGTATCGTAATGCAGCTATACTGGTGACCCTACAAATATAAATGTGGAACTCCTTTTTCGTGATTTGTTTGCGTTGCATGATCGTTTCAAGGAGCTGGGTATGGTCATTAAAAATGGCGAGGTGCATTTGCCGGATTTGGAGGAGCGCGATGTTTAATTTGCGAAGATCATATTCAAAATTCTATGACCAAAACACTTTCGACGACCAGTTTATGCGTGACTTACAAAAGGCCCGAAAAAGCGTTATCATCGAAAGTCCGTTTCTCAGAACTGTCCGAGTCGAAAAATTTATTCCAATATTTCACCGGCTCAAAAAGCGCGGCGTGACAATATTACTTAACACCAAACCACTTGAAGAACACGACGAAATATACAGACTACAAGTCCAAAAATCTCTGAGTTTACTACAATCAGTAGGCGTCGAAGTGCTTTTTACAGTCAAACATCACCGCAAATTAGCCATCATCGACAGAGAGATTATTTATGAAGGCAGCCTAAATATTTTTTCGTATCGCGACAGTTGTGAGATAATGAGAAGGACAGCATCTGTGCTTGAGGCGGAAATGTTGATAGATTTTATCGGCTTAAATAAATTTATGGAGGTGAAATAATTATGAACGACGAGGATACAATCAAGAATCTTCATCTGTACGAAGACGAAGAAACGATTCAGAAAACGATCCACTATCTGGAGCTTCACGACCCAGACAACGCTAATCGCGAATACGCGGTCGGATTTCTGAAATTCATGCAGCGATTTGCGCATGTTGCGAGCAAGGATGAGGGGCTTGATTTTGAGAAATTCCTGAAGGAATATAAAACAAAGCGCAGGAGTAATCAATAATACACCTTTGATTTAATTAGCGGTATATTCTATAGCGTTTTGTCTTCAAGGCGCTAATCGTGGATTCTATCTGGTTGAGAGCGTTTAGATAATCGCTTTCAGACAATTGTGCTCCTTTCTGAAACTTATCGGTCAGAGCTGAATATACACCTTTGCTGAACGGCAGTTGGATATTTTCTTTAAAACCAAACAATAGAGAGCTCGACTCGCTTGATATAGTATCCATCCTATTTTGTATTTTACGTATTAATCTACGCAGCTGTTTTACATTTTCTTCATCTATATTATCCTTAGTGTATGTTTCGCTGTAGAGACTATCGACAGCCTCTAATAGCTTGATGATTTCTTCAATCTCTCCGCAAACCATTGCTTCATAGCTTCGTTGATTGTTTAATTTCCTATCTATAATAAAAGGTGTTACGGAAACTGATATCGCCAGCGCCAATAGAGCAACTAGAGATCCTAGATCTATCTTTGTATCGATAGATAGGAGCTCGTGATTGAATAAAAAGTGGTATCCTATAGCTCCAATTAGAATTCCTATGAGAACCCATACAGTAGTCAACGAGAAACTCTTAATTGTTGATATCGATACTTTCATCAATATAGCCCCAGAACCTCTCCGTTAATCCAGGCTCGTCATCGCTTTTGATTTTTATCTTTTCTCGTACATCCAGACCGTCTTGTTTACACTGTTGCGATATTTCCAACGCAAGCTCTGACAGGAATGAAGACGCATACCCCCACGTGTTATCAAAATCAATGAGTATAAGTTCTTTATCATTGAGGTGTTGTTTAATATAACTATCAAAAAACTCCTCAGCAGAACCGTCACCGTCGCTTTTATATCTGGCACCCGGTAGGGTTGTGAAGTCGCTAACGCTTATTTTTATTCTGTTACTCAACACAAACCTCCCAGTAGTATATTGTTGCTGACAGGTTTTCAGACGAGTCCTTCTCAATACTACTAAGATTAACTAGGTTAACCTTAGCTTTGTTTGTAATTATCTCAAATCTTTTATACATACTGTCACCACTTACTGTGTCGTATATATATTTTATACCTTTACCTCTCTGTCGTAAAGCCGTGCGGCTTTGTAGTCCTTTTGGTATAGCTTGTCTAAAGAACTCGCCTTGAGAGTTTTCTCGCTTGATTATTGTGCGCCACGGAAATTTTCCTTGCTTCTGACTATTAGCCTTATCGATTAAAGTTTCGTAAATACCAACACCCATATCTATTATGCAGTATTGTTTAACTTTATTTCCGTTGCTGTCCTTAGTTTCATACGTGTTAATAATCCAACGGAGGGTGTAGCTGCTATCTGGATTGGCGTGATCTGCGGTATTTGTTACGATCTCAATAATTATTGGAGGAAGGTCTCGTAGTCTTTGTTTACTGTTTTCTCCAAAATAATCGACAGTTTTCGTTAATATATCGCCTATCGCCTTGTTATCCACCTCATCTTCACTTCGAGACAAGAACGCTCCACTGTTAAAATTTGATCTTCTCTCATTAAGAATCATATTTTCAAATTGTGCTTCCTCGAAAAATCTGTATGCTGAGGAATTTGAAAGGGGGCTCGTTACTTCTAGGTATTTTGATTTTGTATTTCTATCTAGCATAAATGCGCCCAGCAAGCATAGCGTAGGAAGGTCGATAGAGGCTATCTTGCGCAGGTTCATCTGTGTATATTCTTTTTGGTTCAGCATGCGCTTTATAGTATTGAAGTATTTAATCACACTGTCTCTGTTACCTAATATAGAGAAATTAGTCGGAGCGTCCATTGATGTGTAGGAGATACTCTTTGTAACTTTTTTACGTAACCGATGATACCTCAAAAGCCTATTGCCATGAGAATATCTCGCCCTTAACTCTCGGCGATGTCTCTTGCGAGCTATTCTTTGCAGCTTTTCTCTGTCTTTAATTTTTCGCATAGATGTACTTATTATAGCGTATAGCGCGTACGCTTAGATTATTGTGTTCAATTACATCTCATCTATCATCGGCTCCGTCATGACCTGCGATTTTTTCTTTGCCTGTTTGTTAGTTTTGGTACCTTTTCTTGGCACATCCCCGCTAGAACTTTTTTGCTCAGAAATCTCTTCTCGCTTCCTGGCAAACTTCTTTCGTGAATGTTTAACAATTTCATCTCGTACCGTCTCATTACCTTCGGTTTCTAGCAGCAAAGTTTGCCCAGACAGCGGCTCTTGCGCGTGCACCGCCGCCAGTCGAGCGTAGTAATTATATACTGGCAGGTTGCTGATCTCGCCCGGCTCAATGTATGGACTAAACATCGGCAGCAAGCGCTGTTCATCCTGCGGGTTTCCAGTTCGGAAGCAGATAATTGTGCCGACATTTGCCAAAATTATACTCACCGTTTGCTGGTCACTTTGCTGCGAAGTGGACTGCTCAGCCATAATCATAAAGACGTGATATTTGCGGCTCTCGGATAGCATTTGCACAAATGACGTCGTGGCGAAATTCTGAAACTCATCGACATACAAGTAGAACGTCCGCCGCTCCGCCTGTTTGATGCGGGCGCGACGGAGACTTGCGAGCTGGAGCTTCGCAAGTACGGTGATTCCAAATAGCTCAGATGTGTCTTCGCCGAGCAAACCTTTGGACAAATTGCAAATAAGTATTTTCCCCGAGTTGATAATATCGTCAAAGTCAATCGTCGATTTTGGTTGCTCGAGAATTTGTCGAGCTGACGCCGAAAATAAAAACCGCCCAATTTTCGCCGTAATTCCCGCCGACATTTTCACTTTCTGCATGTCGCCAGCTTTACCAAACTCGTTTTTCCAGAAATTTATCAAGTTTGTATCGTCAAGATTTTTGACAACACTGCGGCGATATTTCGGGTCATTTAGCAAATCAAACACAGTAAAAAGCGTGGAATTTTCCTGCGTGAGTGCGGTTTGAATGGTGTTGCGCAAAATGTATTCGATACGATGCCCGCCCGAGTCCTCGTCACTAAAGATTTTTCGAAAAATCGACACGATCGACTCGGTGATAAGATCTTTTTCGCGCATCAATTCGCTGCCGTCTAGCCCGGGCGCTAGCTCCAACAAATTCAAGCCAATCGGATAATCCAAATCATCAGGGTTGAAATAAATCACATCGCTGAGGCGCTCCAGCGGAACGTGCCGCAAAATCGTCTCCGCCATATCGCCATGCGGGTCAATTACAGCCACGCCTTTGCCGTTACAAATATCTTGCACAATTTGATATTGCAGCATCGTAGTTTTGCCGCTGCCCGTGCCGCCGATGATGTACTGATGGCGCTCGCGCTCAACTTCCGTCAAGCCAATCGGCGTCACTGTATTGTGGTGATGATTTTCACCAATAACCACATCAAACTTTTCTGACTGCTTGAGTGAAATTGGCGCGGGCAGCGTGCGGCTGAGCGAAGTTATCAAATTATCGGTTTTACTATGATAACTTGAAGGAAAATGAAACAAACTGGCGAGTTCGCTTGAAGCGAGAATTATGGAGCTATTTTTATGCAGCGATGGCAGGCGCTTTATGGATGCAAGAATTAGCAGGTTATTCAAAATCGGCAGACGATACTTCGCCTTGAGTGATTGGTATGGCGGCGTACTAAAACCGTCCAGCGCGGACTTAAGCGCGGCGATATGTCTCTTCGACTCCGGGCTATTTACCATGACGCGGAGGTTGACGCGAAATAGCGGACGAGTCACTTTTTGATGCATAGTTTCCATTAGTTCTAATTCAAAAGCGCTGAGCATGCGCGCCGGGCGGTCGTCTCGCGGCGTTCTAGTTTGTTGCCGTGAAGGTGTAGTTTTTGAATCGTAATAATTACGATGACTGGTTGTCATGCTAGCATGAATTTCGCCGACGAGGTCGGTTGCGCCAGAAGAAATTTTACCAAAGAAGTTAGCCAGCTTGCCGATAATCGATAGATTTTTGCCGCTAATATATTGCAAAATGTTTTCATTTCCGAGAATTTTATGCGACAAAATTTCTGCTTCGCGTAAGCGTGTCGGTGTTGTTATGAGCTGCAAAATAATCTCCTCGTCGTCACTTAGCATAGTCATTGCGCCAATTACATAGCTGAGTGGATCGCGTTGCTCCAGTCTCGAATTTATAGCTAGCGGCAAAACATAATGCCCAGTTTCTCGAAATTCAATGACTTGGTAATTATCACCACTCTTCCGCTCAACCGCGCGAACTTTTGAGTCGGCGATGTAGGAGGTAATCACTTTTTGCATGTTCGCAGCGTGATGCCGTTCGACCTGCACCAAATACCGCACGCCGTGCTCTTTAGTTGATGTAATTTCAAAACTCATAACTGGCGACCGACCGAGCAATTTTTCTTTGAGTGAGCGCGCCGCCCGATGTCCATGAATTACCGAAAATAGTTGCTCGGTTGCTTCAGGTGTTTTGGCGATCGTGGCAGGCGGTGTAATTTCCAGCCAAACCATGCCTCGTGTTCGCAAATATCGACGATTCAAAACAAAACGAATCACCAACCACAAAATGACCGCGCTAATCGTAAGCGTAATTACGATTAAAACTATCGACCCAAGCCATAAGGCGGTGGCGAGGTAATCGGCTGTGGATTCCACGGCTGTGCTCCTGGTTTATTATGAATAAATTTATACGATTTGGCGACTTCTTTGGAAAAAGTGCGCTGCGACACCACGTTCAAACCGCGCGCGTTCATTTCAGAAATTTTCCAATCACCGCTGATTTGATTAACTTCTATCACATACGCAACATGTCCATAAGGGCCTTCATCAGTCTGAAAAACTGCACCAGCCGCTGGTGTATCGTTGACGATGTAGCCATCACGCTTAGCGTTATCATCCCAGGTATTAGCGTTGCCCCAAGTGTTCGGAATCGGACTGTTTGCCCACCGGCGCATCGCATACGCCCACCACGTACAGTTGCCCCAGGCGTAAGTGTTTCCGGGCATCACGCCGCCGTTATAAAAACCACTTTCTTCCGCCGCTTTGGCGCTCGGTGCATTTGCTAAAAAGCTCATTGCCGGTAAGCCAAGTGATGAAATAGCTAAAATCGGAAACATCAAAATAAGCAATAATGTAGCGATGATTATAGCTATAATTTTCTTAATGCTGAAACCAAAATTTGTAAACAAAACTACCGCGCCGTTCATGATGAATACAACTCCGCAGGATTAGTCGTGATGAGCGGGTGTTCTTTTTCGGCTGCCACAACTTTAACGGCGACATGGTTTTGGTCGGCGATAAGCAGAGCATCGCCTCGCTCGCAAGTGAGCAGAAAGCTTTGCTCATATTCACTGAGGTTAAATTCGTTAACCACGCCTTTGATAGTCGTTGTATCCTGGCGCATTAAAATTCGCAGCGCGCTTTGCGAAGCGATGGCGCGGCCGTATTCACTTTTGAGAAAGTCATTGGCTTGTTGCGATATAATTGACACACCGAGGTAATATTTGCGTGCCCGCCGCACCAGTCCCGCCACGAATCGTGCCGATTCCTCGTGTTGCAGCAAAATCCAACCTTCGTCGATAATCAACAGCCGCTTTTCTGGCTTAGCCATGACTTGATTTTTCACAAAATTAGAGATAATTAACATCATAATTTGGCGCAAATTTTCTGGCAAATCTTTGATATCAAAAATGACCAAGCGGTTGTCTAATTTAACATTTGTTTGCGCATTGAATACATCCGCCAGCGATCCGGAAATATATTTTTCTAACTTTTCGCACAATTTTAGCTGACCCAACTTTCGAAGTTCCGCGTATAAATCTTCTAAAAGCGGCGATTTGGTTTTTGACTTTTTGTAGATTTTCAAAACAGCTTTGTCAATGGCGGCTTTTTCGCGCGCTGTTAAACTTTCAGCAATCAAACCGAGCACATCCATTAAGTCCTGTGTATGCTCAGACAAATCACTGATTTCGTGAACGGTCGTTGCTAGGTCGAAAGGATTAATTTTCTGCTTACTTTTGGCGGATAATTTTATGTACGTACCTTTTACCGACTCGGCGAGGCGCTTGTATTCACGCTCTGGGTCGATGACGATGACGCGCGTGCCTTGCATGAGTTGGCGTAAAATTTCGACCTTGGTGGTGTAGCTTTTACCAGCACCAGACTGCGCAAACGTGATTGAGTTAGCGTTATGCAAACTAAACCTGTCCAAAATAACCAACGAATTATTTGATTTATTGACACCATAAAGGATGCCCGATTCCTGCACTAATTCTGACGACATAAACGGAAAAGTCAAAGCAGCGCTAGAGCTATCAAGGTTGCGTTTTTGCGCCAATTGATCTTCGCTGCGTGGCAAAGTTGATTGCAGTGCTTCCAGTTGCTGATAGCGCGCTACTTTCGAATAAAATAACCGTGCCGACAGATTTGCTTCAAGCAACTTAGTGATCTTATCAAGCTCTTCTTTAGTCTCAGAGCGAATGCAAATGTATATCGCCATTTGGAATAGTTTTTCTTGACCACGTTGAATTTTATCACGCAAATCAATCGCTGATTCAAGCGGGTCGGTAATCTCTGAGCCAACAATTCGCCCCTCGCGCATCATCGCTCGGCGTGTGGACTCAAGCTCGGTAATTTTACGATTTAGTTTTGGCAGTGCGGCCCGTGCGTCTACTTCGTACAGATGATAACTAATATCAATATCGTGATTAAAATGAATCAAACTATCCATCCAATCCGAACTCGCTACAAACGGATATCCAGAAATAAATAGCGTACGCATATACACGCCATCAATGCAAAGATAATCAACATTTTCTTCCAGCCCGGCGTAGGATAAAATATCTAGCGCGTCCTGCTCGCCAAATGTAATACTGAGCTCTTTTTGCTGATCTTCGCGCTGACGGTCGCGGTGGCGTTTCGGGGCGCTAATTGTGTCACTGATTCTTTTGATAAAGGTTGGTATGCGTGATTTTTTGATCATTTAATTTCTCTCCCGTCTCGCACGAGTGCCGTGTGAATTGTTTGCAAAGCGTGTTCAGTTAGTGGCTGAATTTTTGCTTGTGCCGGGCTGTAAAAACTGTAGAATAAATCAAGCACTTCGAGGCTATCTAGCTGATCAGCGCGCATGCCGAGCCGCGCCATACCTTTGGCGATAATATCAATACGGAGTTTGAGTTGTTCGCGAATTAAATCAAAATCAGCTCTGTTGTCGGTCGGTCGAAAAGGAATGATGATATAAAAATGCCGGGTCAAAATCTTGTTATCAGTGATCAGCGAACGAATAAATTCATCGTAATTTTTCAGTTGAGTTTTATAGACAGGAATCGTCTCGGCGCTTAATCGATGACTCAAATCCTCTAAATATCCGTCCATATCAATTTCGCGCGTGCGTACTAAAATTTGAATCGACCAACCAATCGAATTGAGAAAACTTTCGTAGGTATCAATAATTGCGTCTTGCTCATCCTCGCTACGCAGTTCAAAATTCAGCGCCGAAACGGACAAAATTGCCCGATAATTATTCTGTGGCAATAACAAAATTCCGTCGCGCACACCCTTTAACGCAATTTGCTGCCTGGCGCTAGATTTAGCGTTTGACTTTCGTAAACCGAACATGCAAACCTCCTTTCTTGTCAGTTTCAAAACGAACATCAGCGGTTGGATCATCTATAATTTGGCGGGTTTTGATGGTTGATATGTCGTCTAATTTTTCTGGCTTTTGCGGCTTTTCGGTTGGTTGGTCTATAGTCTCTTCATCTTCAAGCGAAGTACTTTTATACTCATTACGAAACGCAGTAGTGTTTTTATCAAACAAATAATATTTTGGTCTTAAATTGTAGCGCAACACCGCCACCAACCAAAGCACGATGATTTTACCTTTAACGCGAATCGACAAAATTCCACAAACGATCAAACTTAACGCCATCAAAACGTATTTATAAAGCGCGCCGTTCATGACTGGTGGCAATAGCGTAAAAATTCCCGCGCTCAAGAAAACAGGAACCATCAAAAGTATGATTTGCGAAAAACCAAGTTTACCGATAATCCGATCTTCTACGGTGGTAACCTGCGCGGGAACGACTGTCGTTTTCATGATTTTTTACCTCGCTGTTTAGTCGATTTTATTTTCGATCCGGCACGGTAAGTTGTGCCGGTTTTAAGTGGCTTTGACTCGGGCATATTAACAACGGTTGGATTATTTTTGCTGCGCGGATTTACGGCGTAGGTGATTTCCGCGTCGCCTTTTTTGTTTAGATAACTTACTTTCATCGGCGACTTTGTTTGGCGCGCAACCGTTTCGAGAGTTGAATGAACACGTGCCTTTTTGGCGGCGTGAGTAGTATTCCTAACGCGCTGGGTAGTTTTGTGTACCACTTTCGAGCCAGTGCCCGTCATGTAGCTGACGCCGTTCATAAACTGACCACCCAATTTCTTTAGATTACGCGCGCCCATGCTAACGAAACTAAATTGCATCATCACGCCTTGAACTTTTAATAAAGTCAGAATAGTTGCTATGCCTGCTACCATCGCCATCAAGGTATCAGGCAGAGCATTGTTGCCGCCAGTGGTCGCCATGCCAGAAAATAGTGAAGATGCTAGTTGCAAAATAACCACATGAACAAACAAAACGAAAATTGTTGATAAGAACGTCTTCATCGAAGTTTCGGCAAAATCACGAAACCCCGGCACTAGCCACAGCATACTCACCAGCGGCGACAGGACAGTGCCGATGAACAAAGTGATCAAACGCATAACATAATACACCAATAATATGACCGAGCAAATCAAAAATGCCACCATGATTAGCAGTGCCGCCACGCCCTGACCGGACGTTTTTTCGACAACTTTGATGAGTGTACTCCAAACGGTCGATGCACCCGAAACTTGATTGGTGGCCGAGATGAGAACGTTAGATAAACCGATGATGCCATCAATTAAGAATATCGAGGTGTTCATCAGCAAAAATATCAGCGCTATACGTGGCAGTAGGTGCTTGACTTCAACTTCATCAAAGCCAAAACTTGACGCGCTCATGACCTGAAATCCGACCAGTGCCACGACTAAAATTAACAGTACGTCAGCGATGCCAACAATCGCCAGCCATAAATTAAACACGGCTTTATTGCTCGCCATCAGCGGTGTTGATTTGGTGAAGAACTCTAATGCGTTCAAAAATGGCGAAGCTATGGCGTTAATGATCGACGACAGCAGCCCCGTTACGGCTTTGATAATCATCTCGATCAAACCGTTGTTTTCCGATTTGGGCGTGACAGCTTGCAGGTTCGGTAGGTTTGCATCGTTTGGGTTTTGTACTGCTTGATATGAACCATTCAAAATAGAGACTATCGTTACGGCGGCCAGTACGATGACTAACCCAATCACTGCTTTTTTAGCGATGCTTTTTGCGTGCTCCATACGGTCTGGTTTGCCGCTGCTGGTCATGTAAATATAGCCAGCATGCGCCAAAAAGAAAGCACAAGCCAGCGACGCGATGCCCGATAAAATTTTGGCTGTCGGGAAAACATAATCACGCACAGTTTTTATGGCGCCAGCTGTATTGGCAAAGAACACTAAATTACTAGTAAAAATATCGACAAAGTCGAACATGGACAGGTTATCCTCCGAAGGCTTGTCGCGCTAAAGTCGTTACGATGTTCGCTAATACAAACGCCGCAATGACAATCGCCAGACCAATTGCCGACCATGTGATAGTGCGCTTCGCTTTGTCGAGCTGCTCAGGATTTCCCGAGCTAGTGATATAGGTAAAACCGCCAGCAACAAAAAAGCCGGTCGCTACCAGACCAGCTAGTCCTGTCACCACCTGGATGACGCTTCGTATAAAATTCTCGACATTACTGACGCCCGCTGGCACAGCTAGGGCTACATTCGCCAATACAAGTGGCGCTCCAACCACGATAAATATCGCCGCCAAACAATATGTTTTTCTTGACACCATAAACTCCCTTTCACCAGAGCGTGAACTTTGTGTTTAACTCTGTTATTTTTACAATAGCAGGCATCATTTTACCTGGCAAGACGGCACTTAAAAGTCTGCTACGGTGATGTTAGTGTGTTAGTTTCTGAGAGGTTTGTTAAATTTATAGAGGTGCAATCATGTTTTAGTTTGAGTCAAAAATTAAATTAACGAACTTACTAAAAATGATATTTG
>CAURVP010000013.1:0-27385 GCA_963528475.1 uncultured Candidatus Saccharibacteria bacterium
GTGTAGCGGTCTTTTCGAAGGAGCCACCAGCTGCCTCAAGTGCAGCTACCACACTCTTCGACACACCTTGCGTCTGAAGTACGATCTTGGCAGTCAATTCACCACGGGTAATCACCTTAACACTGTGGAATGGCGTCGCAATCAGCCCAGCCTCATACAGTGCGAAGTTATCAACGGTGCCCGACAAGTTATTGAGATGGTCGCTATACACCACCTGAGCAGGGGTGCGCAGGCTCTTAAAGCCACGTGCCTTTGGTACTGCTGTGGCAATACCATTCTGCCCACCTTGGAACATCGGGCGCAGCTTCTTGCCGGTGCGAGCGTTCTGCCCCTTGGTACCCCGGCCAGCCGTCTTACCACCGCCAGCGGCAATGCCACGGCCAACGCGCTTGCGATCTTTATTGGCTGCGATGTGGAGTTCGTTGTATTTCATCTACTTGCCCTCCTTTGCGGATTGCTTCTTGGCACCAACCCACTGCTCACGTGGCACCATGCTGCGCAGAGCTTCTACCGTAGCGTAGGCGATGTTCACCTTATTGGTACTGCCCAGGCTCTTCGAAAGCAGGTTGCGAATGCCTGTCACACCAATGACAGCGCGCACCACACCACCAGCAATGATACCCGTACCAGGCGCAGCTGGCTTAATAAGCACACGTGCACCACTAAGCTTGACTTCCATCTCGTGTGGGATGGTCTCATTCACCACTGGAATGACGACAAGGTGTTTCTTGGCTACTGAGGTTGCCTTGGCAATGGCGGTTTGCACATCGGCACCCTTCGCCACACCAACACCAACCTTGTTCTTGCGGTTGCCCACCACCACCAGCGCTTTAAAGCGGAAGCGGCGGCCACCCTTAACGACACGCGCCACGCGGTCGATGTTGACAACAACTTCCTCAAATTCCTTTGGCGTGTCATCACGCTGGTTGCGCCGGTCATCGCGGCGACCACCTCGGCCCCGACCACGCTGGTTGCGCCGGTCATTCGGGCGAGATGTAGTATTTGCAGGTCTGTCTGCCATACTAAAACTCCAATCCTTCCTTGCGGGCAGCATCTGCGAGAGCGCTCAAGCGACCAGCGTACTGGCGACCATTGCGGTCGAAGACGACTGCACTTATCTTTGCTTTCTTGGCCTTCTTGGCGATATCCGTGCCTACCTTGGCAGCCTTCTCTGTCATGGTACCGGTTGCTTTGGTACCAACAGTAGTGGCAGCAGCCAATGTCGCGTGAGCATCATCATCAATAAGCTGCGCGCTCACATGCAGGTTGCTAATCGTCACGCTCAAGCGTGGGCGCTGAGCCGTGCCGTGTACGCGAGCCCGAACGCGGCGCTTGCGCAGGTCACGATTCAGGAGTTTTTTTGCTAATGCGTGTGCCATTACTTCTTACCTGCCTTCCCTGCTTTGCGCAAAATTTGCTCACCAACATACATAATGCCCTTGCCCTTGTATGGCTCTGGCTTCTTGAGAGCGCGGATCTCGGCGGCGACTTGGCCAACCTTTTGCTTGTCGATACCCGTCACGACGATCACCATTCGCTCGTTCGTTACATTAACCCCCTCTGGGGCTTTGTAGTGGACTTCATGGCTAAAGCCCAGGCTCATCGTCAGCTCGTTATTGCTCGACGAAACCCGAAAGCCCACACCTTTGACCTCGAGGCGCTTCTCGTACCCTTGGGTCACGCCAATCACCATGTTGTTGATGAGGGCGCGCATCAGCCCATGCTGGGCCCGAGCAGCCTTAGACTCATCCTTTGGATGAACCGTCACCTGTCCGTCCTCGACCTTCACCTCGACCGCTGGCGTAATGAACTGCGAGAGCTCACCTTTGGGGCCCTTGACGACCACATCACCAGAGTCAACCGTGATTGTCACACCCGATGGAATCGCCACCGGCAGTTTTCCGATTCGACTCAGACTCATTGCTTACCTTTCGATTAGTAGCCAGCAAAATGTTTGTCTCGTGCTGCCGGCCGCTCTCCACAACGAACAACCAGAACGCAAAACTCCCGTTTCACTCGCAAAGTTAATATCTTGCTAATTGTACCACAGATGATGGAGAAAGCGCAAGGTTAGAAGACACCAACGGCGAAACCTCAGCATGACCCATACCAATACACTCTTCTCACCCATCTCTCCATCGAATGAGCCGCGGGCACAAAAGCTCATACAAGCAAGACGAGCCGTCCAGCTAATTCTTTTTAGAGATTATACACCTACCTCCGAGCAGCATCAAACTGCTCAGGCGTCAAGAGGAGCTCGCCCGTCGACTGTTGGTAGAGCGGGATGTAGCGGCCGCTCCGGGGAATGATCTGCCGCATGTGCTCGATTGCATTGGCAACTTCTTCCGCCGTCCAGTCTGCGCTCCGATCGCGAATCACAATGCTCTTGACCCCTGTTGTCGCCATACTCACGAAGCTCTGGTATTGCTGGGTATGCTCACGCGACAGGTGCACCTGACCAGGCTCTGGCTGGGCCACAATGAGATTGACGAGGCCATAGGGATCGTTGCGGGGTAGTGGTATATCGCTCCCAGGCTGCACCGTGTGACGAGCGGCAAAGAAGCTCACCGTCAGCGGAAAAACCGGGTCAAGCCCCTACCGGTGAGTAACCTCGCTGCAGCGCAAGCCAAGTGCCAGTGCCTCAGCCACGTGGGCCGGCTGCATGGTGTGGATCATATCGCCCTGCTCGATCAGTGGTTGGCTAGTCTTGCACTGCTGGCGGTTGCGCCTATCAGCTTGCTGCCACTGCTCGGGCAAGCTCGACTGCGCCATTGTCTCGAAGAGGCGCTGCCGCACGACATCATATTGAGCCTGCGGCATGAGCTCAGGCAGCAAAGCGGCACCACGCGCCATCACCCTCCCAATCTTGTCTGGTACGCAGTAGCCCGCCAGCTGCTCGTGACTCATCTGAGCAATTGGCACATGCGCCACCGAGTCAATCGCATCATCATAGTGTATTCGGCTCCGCAGCGGCAGAGCAATCGGCAACGCCATAAGCGGTGTCGGCCACCTGAGGTCGGCACGCTGCAGATCATGCGTACTCAGCAGCTCCACAGCCCGCTCGCTTGCACGATACCACAGCGCATCGGTCAACTGGTCTTCATATGGCGTTACTTCGCAGGGTGACACCGGTGATACTTCGTATGATGGCATGACGTTCTATAAGATACTTCGCTTCGTTTTTTACTTTCGTTCTGAGTACTTGCGCATTAGTATGCGGCGTTTTTGATAAAAAAGCAAGGTTGGGATACCGAAATCTCAAAACGCCACGAACTCTCGCACCCCACCCGAGTGAAGTGACAAAGCAGAGTGAGAGATTGTTAAGATCCAGGCCCGGTTTCGTTACAAACTCCGCCGAGATATGAGCCGGCGCAACGCCCCTATCTTGGCGACAGTATCTTCGGATGGGTTGGCGATTTCAAGGCTATACTTCTCTGGCATCTTTATACGATATGTCGTTGTTACATTATTGTTGCCTTCTCCATCGTCTGCTTCACTATGCAAGGCCTCTCTTGCTTCTCGTACGAGCGCAAAACCAAAGTTTCTCTGTAGCTCAGAACCTCGCTCACTTGTAATATAGTCTACTTCTACACCATAGGTTCGGAAGATCTCCATCAGCTCCGTGTGTGTCTCCTCAGGAAATGACCACTGTGTTATACTCTTTCTGGTAACCTCAGTGTCGTAAGTGAACTCAGTTGGCTCAATGCCATTGCGCTCTGCTTGCTGCCGCATTTGGTCAAACTCGTCCTGGGTGAGAGGGTCGTTTATATGAGTCATCAGGCGCAATTCTTCATATGGTATAAGCATCGGCTTCAGACTAATATGCGCTACATCGCTACCAGTGCTTGATTTGCCACAATAGACAGCAAATCGATCAGTATCCGCCTGAGAGAATAATTCTACCTGATAGATGTAGCCATCGTCTTCGTGCGTGCTAGCCTTAATCACGCTCCAGCACTTAATTTCTTCTAGCCAGGGGCACTCGTATTCATAGCCATTTGTTTGCCGAAATTGCTCGTACTGTCGGACTGCAAGCGCTGGAATACTATGTCTTTTTAGTGGATCAAGAATGACCCGCTGCAGAACTTCCTCGTCCATCTCGCTACCAAATGGCATATAGAACTGACGTAAATCAGCCGCAAGCTCCTCAAGGCTACTGTATAAGAAGCACTGGCGACATAACACGCTTTGTTCCATATCTTGCCGACGGAATGTATCAAGCTGCCGAGCTTGCTCATCTGTACTACTCTTTGCGGCACCAATCGCCTCTGCGATACCGTCTTTCGTCTGCCATTGTTCAGCAAAATCGATACGATCCACCCCAGCTACCCGGAGCGCACGAGCAAGCTCTCGGCCAGCCGGGAATACTTCTACATCGGCCTGTCGCAAGCGCATATCGCAATATGCATCTCGCCACGAAGTAAATATATCATTTAGTTGCCCTTGATCCTCACCGATCGGCGGGTGGTTACGTATAAACTCAGCAAAATCATCCTTCGTTGGCAAGACAAACCCCAGCTGCTCTTGGTAATGCAACACACCTGGATGCGACGACGTATGATCATCAAACCAGTCGTCCAACACTGTCCTCATTGTTGCTCGCGCTTGGTCAATCACCGCTGGATCGGCCACTTCATTTTGTTCTGCAATCAGCGCAGAGAGGTTCCATTGGTATGCTTGTTTTGTTGTTGCACTGCCTGCAAAATCGAAGGTATCTAGCTGAGCAAGTGCCGTGTTATAATGCGATGGGTCATCTGCTACACGATCCTTCAATGTCTTGAATGTCTGCTGAAAATCACTTGGTGGCTTTGGTGTATAAAGGCCCTTTGGCTCTTGTAGTCTACCTGGGATTGGTATCTCATGTGTCATAATGCGCCTACATCTGTATTATTCACTATTGGTCTATACCATACTCTCTATTTCGCTTAATGTCAACTAATTACATATTTGTATACACAGCTCCCAAATCCACACAGCCATATAAATGCGCCCTCCACCACAGGAAGAGTACCCCACGTGCTGCGTTATGAGCCTCTAACCCTCAACAGTCCTTATTCCTATTACCCTACAAACTCTGCCAAGAGATAGCCTTACAAGCTTATTGAAATAAATCGAAAATGATACCACTATATGCTATGATGTTGCTATGGATAAGGACTCTTCACAAACACCATCACCGTCTCACGATGCTATATCGCAGCGTCACGATGACGCGCCACACCCTCAGCATGAGACAGCACATCCGCAAAACAGCTCGACGCAGCTACCACGCCGTTCGTGTTTTGATCGCATGACGTGGCCAAAATTGATAGCCTGGCTAGGTGGTATCTATGTATCAGCAATAGTGATTGAGTACGGCTTAATATTCAGCCTAAGTTATATTCATGAATCGTTCCACCCCTATCATAATTCGCCTATCTCGATCACCTCGATCGTTGGTGTGCTTATGCTTATAGTTATGGCCTTTCTCGTGACATTTCCACTCTGTGCGCTGGCTATCATTATACACTTCTCTGTTAGGCGAGATCTCTTAAAACTCGCAGCCTCCCAAAGCGCAGCAAAGCAACCCCATGATGACGCACCGCAACCTCAAACTGAGGCGGCGAAGAATGTACCAACCGACCCCCTCCCTCGGTTCGTCGACCGTTTGACGTGGCTGCAAGCAGTCGGGGTGGCGGCTGGTGTATTTGTTATATCTGTAATGGTGTTCGGTATTCTCGTTAAGCTATCTGGCGCACGCCCTTTGGATGGATTTATGGGAGGTACTCGTCATAATTCAAGCACTCAAGACTTGATTCTTGGAATAGCATATTTCCAACCTGCAGCAAACGTACTGCTGTTTGCTCTATACTTTGCCGTGAGGCGAAAAGACGTGCCCATCTTACTACGCGCAGCACTCATTGTGCTACCACCCCTACCTCTCGGGTACATTGGTATGGTAGCAGCGATGATAGCTGCTGCTCCCTCTTATTAAATTGGGATAACCGCGTTAGATACTATAAACCTCACAGCCTCTCTCATCACTTTTCATCTGCTGGAGCGTGAGAATCGATCATGACGGTTGCTATCTATCACAAAAAGCGCCCAGGATTTTCTCCTGGGCGCTTTCATTTTGCTGGCAATGTACGGATTAGGAGATCTTCATCAGCACTTCGCCACCAAGCTTGTGCTTGGCTGCTTCGCCACCGGTCATGACACCCTTGCTGGTGCTGACGAGGACGATGCCGCGGCCTTGCTTGACCTTGGGGATGTCGGCAGCAGCCACGTACACGCGGCGGCCTGGCTTAGACACCCGGGCCAGCTCGGTAAAGGCTGGGCTCTCGCCAGCGCGGTTGATGGTGACAACCAATGTACCGCGTGGCTTGCCATCCTCTACGGTAGCACCTGCCAGGTAGTGATTCTTGACCAATTGCTCGGCCACAACTTGCTTGAGCTTGCTGGTGGGCACACGGACTTCTGTCTTGCCAACCATCGCAGCGTTGCGGATTCGGGTGAGGAGATCCGCGATTGGGTCAGTTGATTGTAAACTCATAACTCTATCTCCTTTCCGTTACCAACTGCTCTTTGTAATGCCTGGGATTTCGCCCTTCGATGCCTTCTCGCGGAAGTTGATGCGGCTCAGGCCAAAGCGGCGCATATAGCCACGTGGCCGACCACTGAGGGCGTCGCGGTTCTTCCAGCGGGTTGGGCTGGAGTTGCGCGGCAGCTTTTGCAGGCCATCGAGGTCGCCCGCCGCCTTGAGCTCAGCGCGCTTGGCAGCGAATTTCTCGATCATCTTTTGGCGTTTGCGATCGCGTGCAATCATTGATTTCTTAGCCATACGCTATTTCCCCTCCTTCTCAAACGGCAGACCAAACTTCTCCAGCAGTGCCCGGCTCGCCGCTGGGCTGCCCTGCTCGATGGCAATCGTCACCTGGAGGCCATGAACGATCTGCGTCTCCTCAAAGGTGAGCTCGGGGAAAATACTCTGGTCGGTAATACCAAGGTTGTAGTTGCCACCTTTGTCAAACTTGCTTCCCACGCCGTGAAAGTCGCGCACCCGCGGCAGGCTGACATTGACCAGCCGGTCGAGGAACTCGTACATCCGAGCACCGCGCAGCGTCACACTCACGCCAATCGGCGCACCCATGCCAGCACGGATCTTAAAGCCAGCGATCGACTTCTTGGCCAAGCGATCAACCGGTGCTTGCCCAGTGATCTTAGTAATCGTATTGCGTACCAGTTGGTGGTAGCGCTTGTCTTCTTTGTGCTTGCCGATTCCTGCGCTGACCACAATCTTCTCGAGCTTGGGCACTTGGTGCACATTGCTCAAGGCTAATTCGGCCTGGAGTTCCTTGCGGTATTGATCCAGATACAAGGCTTTCAAGCGAGGAGTCGGAGCGGCGGATGCAGTTGCCTTCGCCATTAGTTGACCTCCTTGTTGTTCAATTGCCGAGCGACGCGTACCTTAGCGCCCTCAGCGTTAGTAGTATAGCCAATGCGGCTCGTCGTGCCAGCTGCTTCGTCGACAACCAGTGCGAGCTTGCTCAGCGGCACAGGCACATGAATCTCCTTGGTACCACCACGTGGGTTAAGCTGGCTTGGCTTAACATGGCGGTGTCGCAGCCCCACACCCTCGACCAATGCGGTCTGCTGAGCGGGATTAACGGCCAACACCTTGCCCGTCGTGCCTTTGTCGTCACCACTGATGATCTTGACGATATCGTCTTTTTTGATGCGCTGTGCCATTAGAGTACCTCCGGTGCCAAGCTAATGATCTTGCTATAGCCAAGGTCGCGCAATTCGCGTGGCACAGGGCCAAAGACACGAGTTGCCTTGGGTGTCTTGTCGTCGTTGATAATAACGGCAGCGTTGTCGTCGAAGCAGATGGTGCTGCCATCTTTGCGGCGGATTTGGTCGCGAGTGCGTACCACCACTGCCTTAACGATAGACTTCTTCTTGACGTTGCCAGTTGGGCTGGCGTCTTTGACGCTGGCAACAATCACATCACCCACCCGGGCGTAGCGACGTCGAGTACCACCCAGCACGCGGATGCAGAGAATAGACTTTGCACCACTGTTGTCTGTTACCTTAAGGCGAGATTCTTGCTGGATCATGCTGCCTCCTCTTCGCCTGCGTCATCGTTTTTGAGCTCAATCGAGCCCTGCGAGCGCTTGAGCACGGCATCGAGCCGAAATGCTTTGCGCTTGCTAATCGGGCGTGTCTCGATGACCCGCACCGTATCACCAACATTGGCATCGTTTGTCTCGTCGTGAGCAGCATACTTACGGGTGACGGTGTATTGCTTGCCGTAAATAGGGTGTGTTTCGCGGCTGGTCACGGTCACCGTGATGGTCTTGTTGCCCGCGGCCGAGGAAACAACGCCGGTCAATGTCTTGGCCATTAGTTTGTTCCTTTCCGCTGATTAATTTCCGTTAGTATCTGCGCAATCTCTCGGCGATACACGCCAAGGATCCGCGGGTTAGCGAGCTCACCTGCCCGGTGGCCGCGCTGGGCCTCAAGCAGATCGGCGCGCTTGGCGGCCAGCTCTTGCTGGAGTGTCTCGAGGTTCTTGACCTCTGTTGCAGGGACTGCATTCTCTGCCATCGCTAGACCTCCTCTTTCTTAATAAAGCGTGTCTTGACGGGGAGCTTATGGCTCGCCAGGCGCATTGCCTCGCGGGCGACATCCTCTGGCACACCCTTCATTTCAAACATCACCGTGCCATTCTTGACCTTCGCAACAAAGAACTCAGGGTTACCCTTGCCGCCACCCATCTTCAGGCCTAGTGGCTTGCGGCTCACTGGGGTGTGTGGGAAGATCCGAATCCAGATCTTACCGCCACGCTTGACGTAGCGGGTCATTGCCTGGCGAGCTGCCTCGATCTGGCGGCTTGTGATACGCTCGTTGCTCAGGCTCTGCAGGCCATAGTCACCAAAGGCAATATAGTTGCCCCGTGTGGCGTTGCCTCGGTTCTTACCAATGCGGACTTTGCGAAATTTTGTTTTCTTTGGTAGTAACATTACTTCGCACTCCTTTCACCCTTATAGATCCAGACCTTGACACCGACAATACCCACGCCAGGGCAGTTGGCCCGTGCGGTGTGGAAGTCGATATCAGCTCGCAAGGTGTGCAGTGGCACCGAGCCCTCAATGACCTTCTCGCGGCGTGCCATCTCGGCGTTGTTGAGCCGGCCGGCTACCTCGATGCGGATACCCTTTGCACCACTATTCATGGTGTTTTGGGCAGCCATCTTGACGGCGCGGCGGAAGTTGGCGCGGCGCTCGAGCTGGCGAGCGATATTCTCCGACATCAGCTTGGCGCTGAGCTCTGGCCGACGAACCTCCTCAATGTTGATGCGTACTGGCAAGCTGGTGATCTTCTCGATCTGCCGCTTGAGCTCTGTCACGCCAGCCCCACCGCGGCCAATTACCACACCAGCCTTGGCAGTGTGAATTGCAATGGTAATCTGGTTTGGGCTGCGCTCAATCTCGATTCGGTCAATCGTTGGCCGGCTTGCATAGCGAGCTTCAATCAGCTCACGGATTTTGATATCTTCTGCCAACCAAGCCGCAAAGTCGCGCTTGTTTTGGCCAAACCAACGCGAGCTCCAGTTTTTGTGGACTTGGAGGCGGAAACTGACTGGGTTTACTTTTTGGCCCATTTAGTTGTCTCCTTTCTTGGCTGTATCGGTTGCTTTGGCGGGTGCCTTCTTGACCTGCTTTTCTACACCACTCACCTCGACCAAGATATGGCTCGAGCGCTTCTGGAATGGCTGAGCTCGGCCGCGACTGGCTGGCTTGTAGCGGCGCAGGCGTGGGCCAGCAGTCACGCTAAGGCTGTGAATGTGCAAACTGCGTGGGTCGAGGCCATGGTTGTTGATGGCGTTGGCTTGGGCGCTGGCGATTGCCTTCTTGACGGGCAGTGCGGCGCGGCGTGGGGTGTGATCAAGAATGACCAGCGCATCGGCCACACTGCGGCCACGCACCAGGCTAGCAACAATGCTGACCTTGCGCGGGGTCTGGTCTATACCCTTGATGTGCGCCCGAACGATGGCTGGTGCATCGCTCGACCCCTGTTGTGTCTGTGATGCGGCCATTACTTCTTATCCTTTCCACCGTGCTTGCGGAACTTACGAGTTGGGCTAAACTCACCGAGCTTGTGGCCAACCATGTTTTCTGTAATCAGCACCGGCACATGCACCCGACCATTGTGCACTGCAAAGGTGAACCCCACCATCTCTGGCGTGATCGTGCTGCTGCGGGCCCAGGTCTTTATCACGGTGCGGTCGCCAACTTTCAGCGCTGCCACTTTTTTGGCAAGCTTCGCGTCGACGAATGGGCCTTTTTTGAGTGAACGACTCATAGACTACCTCTTCCTCTTAGCTTCGTGACGACTGCGGACAATCATCTTATTGGTTGATTTGCGGCGGCGGGTCTTGAAGCCAATTGCTGGCTTACCCCATGGCGTCTTCGGGATGCGGCCAGGGCCCGTCTTGCCTTCACCACCACCCATTGGGTGATCGGCTGGGTTCATGGCCTTACCATGGACGCTTGGGCGCCACCCCATACGGCGGCGGCGACCGGCCGAGCCGAGCTTGACATTCTGATGCTGGACGTTGCCTACCACACCAATGCTGGCTTCGCACTCAAGGCGGAACTTACGCACCTCACCACTGGGCATCCGCACCATGGCGTAGCCGTCTTCTTTAGCCATAAGCTGGGCTTTAGTACCAGCACTACGCACCATCTGAGCACCCTTACCGTGGTTGATCTCGATAGCGTAGATCTGGCTACCAACCGGGATGTTGGCCAGTGGCATGCGGTTGCTCGCCTCGATTGGCGCATCGGCACCAGTCTGGAGCACCTTACCCTTGGTCATTTGGGTGTCGGCCAAGATGTAGTGGTAGAGACCATGCTGATCCTTCACGCGGGCAATGCGGGCACTGCGGTTTGGATCGTACTCGATCTCCTCCACTGTCAGCGTCAAGCCAGCGGCCAAGCGATGGTCGAGCAAGCGGTAGTGCCGCTTGACGCCACCACCGCGATGCCGGACGGTGATCTTACCCGTGTTATTGCGACCAGCCTTCTGCTTACCAGCCTTAACAAGGCTCTTGAGCGGCTTGCGCGTCGTTACATCGCTCAAATCCTGCGATGTCATGCCGCGGCGGGCGGGAGTGGTTGGGTTGTACTGCTTAATTGGCATTACTTATCCTCCTTCTGCTCTGTTTGCGGCTGTTGTTCTTCGGTCTCAAACACCTTAATCTCGCCTTCACTCAAGCGAACATACGCCTTTTTGCTGTCGTGGCGATGTGTGGTTCCTGGGTAGCGGCGCTTGCCTCGGCTGTAGCGAATAGCTTTGCCGCTTTGCACGGCAGTGGTAACATTGGCTACCTTAGTGCCGTCATATTGCGCCTCGACAGCCGCAGCGATCTGCTGCTTGTTAGCCGACAGCGGCACATCAAAGATGTAGGTGTTTTGGCTCGTGATGAGCCGGTAGGATTTTTCGGTGGCGCGGGGAGTGACTAATACGAGTTGCATTTATTTGTCCTCCTGTGCGAGCCACGCCGTAATAACATCCAGCGCCTGAGGCGACAGGACGATATGGTCGGCATTAAGAATGTAATAGACATTGAGATACATCGCACTCACAGCCAGCACCTGCTGGAGGTTGGCCGTGGAGCGAATCAGCTCGGGCGACTTCTCGCCAGCGACGAGCAGCACTTTGCGCTCGAGCTTGAACTGGCGGAGAAACGCCGCAGCGTCTTTGGTCTTGCCAGTTACCTTGTCCTCAAAGGGCAGGACCTGGATCTTGCCAGCCTGATGAGCCAGTGTGAGGGCTTGGCGGATGGCGACACGTTTGCTGGTCTTAGACAACTTCTTGCGGTAGTTCTCGTTGCCGCGTGGGCCAAAGACCACACCACCGCCCCGCCAAATTGGGTTGCGGATACTGCCGAAGCGAGCTCGGCCAGTGCCTTTCTGCCGCCATGGCTTCTTGCCACCACCGCGGACTTCGCCCCGCTGCAAGGTGGTTGCACTTGCCTGGCGGGCGTTTGCCAAGAACGCGTCGTAAGCGAGCTTGAGCAGCTCGTGGTTCGGCACATCGACGCCGAAGACGCTCGTTGGCAAGGTTGCTTTTGCTGGCTTGGTAGATTCAGCCATTACTTAGCACCTCCTAGGATAATTAAGCCCTTCTTCGGGCCTGGGACAGCGCCTTTGACACCAATCAAGTTATCCTCAGCCGAGATAAACTCAACCGTCAGATTCTTGACAGTGACGCGCTCGTGGCCCATCTGGCCTGCCATGCGCTTCCCTTTGAAAATCTTTTGTGGGTACATGCTACCGATCGAACCGACCTTACGCGTGTTACCCTTACCACCGTGGGTTTTGCGGTGGCGCTTGAAGTTGTGCCGCTTGATCGTACCAGCCCAACCTTTACCCTTGCTGATGCCTGTGACATCCACGACATCGCCGAGCGCAAACTCCGTAACGCTCCATGTGTCGCCCACCTTGACATCGCCAAGGTCGTCGACACGAAATTCCCGAATGTGCTTCGGGGTGACACCGGCTGGCTTCACATGCCCAGCCACGGCCTTGCTCAGGTTCTTACCCGCACCATACGCCACCTGCACTGCGTTGTAGCCGTCTGTCTCGACGGACTTGACCTGAGTCGCAGCGACAGGCCCAGCCTGGATAAGCGTGACAGGAATCGTCGTGCCATCCTGGCTGATGATTTGGGTCATACCAATCTTGGTACCGAGAAGTGCTTTCATTGCCCTCTTGCTCCCATGTAAAATCCCCGGCGACTAGCAGTATCTTGGTACCAGCGCTGCATGGCTACACGCTTTGCTGGCCAAGACTTACCAATTCGTCCTGGGATGAGTTGCTATTACGTAATAAATTACAGCTACCATAGTACCATAGAATAGGGCGAGAAAGCAAGAGACCAACACACTAGAGTGCTGGCCTCTTGTAGTATGCTGTGGGCGATAGAAATAAGAGAGTGCAAGAACCACCGAAGCTTGGTATAAAATCTATTGTAGACTGCAGTAGAAACACTACTCTCAGCCAAAGCTATTGCGGCAAACTATAGATCCCTTAGCGCTAACCTAATCCGTTGAGCTTGTTATTCGCCTCCTTTGCAGTGTTAAGGCCACCATCATCATATCTCTTTGCAACATAAGACGCTCGTGAGGTGCCGTTTTGCTGCGAAAAAATTGCCTGTGACGGAACATCTCCTTTCGTATAGCCATCTATCTTATCTTGAAATTGTACACATTCCGCTTCTGTAGAAAACTTTGTAATATCGATCTTTGTACCATCTGTGAATACCTGGTAGTGTTGATATTTGTCTGGTACTTCAGAGACAGTCTTGCTTTCTTGATTGACGGTATATAGTTTGATATTATCTTTCGGCACTTGTATACTTTCACCAATACGAGAACCACTGCACGCAGGCATGCCATTTACCGTTGCGAGCGGAAGAGTAGCTGCAGAGCCACTATTTGGATCCGCCTTTTCTGTAATGATACCTGGGGCAACCCAGACTGCATGCTCACCAATAACTTCCCCCCAGTCATCATAGCTCGTTTGATCAAATAAATCACTCGTCTCCGGATAGTAAGGGTCAACACTTGTGGGGGTGACTGTTGCTTCAGGCGTTTGAGTTGCACTGCCACTCTCATGAGCTGCGCCACAGCCAGACAATCCAGCCGTCAAAGCCAACACTGCAGTCGTACCAACTATCCGATGAAACCGTGACAGACCTTTATCTTTCATTTCTTGCGTTGCTATTGCTGCTGATTCGTGAGACATAGGCTACTCCTTTGGTCACTATTATTGTATAGTTATCTATTGTAGTATCCTCCCAGGCGAATTGCAAATGGGCGTCGGTTCGCGCCATGGAGCTTTGCTGCCTGCCGCCGCCTCTATAGCGCCCACTATGCTACAATATAATGCGTTAATGCATCACTCAATCTCCTCACCTACCTCTGTCGATACGTGGCTTGCTGCGGCGGCTGCCCAGCTGCGGACAGCTGGTATTACCAGCAGCCGGCTCGATAGTGAGCTGCTGCTAAGCCATGTGCTGCAGCAGCCTCGGCACTGGCTGCACGCCCACGGCGATAGCACACTCCTGCACGAGCAACACATGCAGGCGGAGCAGCTCCTTACCCGCCGCCTTCGGCATGAGCCACTGGCCTACCTGGTGGGGCACAAGGAATTCTATGGGCGCGATTTCGTCGTTTCGCCTGCGGTGCTCGTTCCCCGGCCCGAGACAGAGCAGATGATTGCCCTCCTGCTGCAGCTCATCCAGCCCACCCAGCATACCATAGCCGATGTTGGCACTGGCAGCGGCATTCTCGCCATCACAACACAGCTCGAGCTTCCACAATGCCAGGTTGATGCGTACGACATCAGCCCAGAGGCCCTCGCCATTGCTCAGCGCAACGCGCAGCAGCACGGCGCTACCTCTGTTAAATTCATCCAGAGCGACCTGCTCGCGGCAGCGCAGCAGCGCTATGATGTCATTCTTGCCAACCTCCCCTATGTCAATCCCGCCTGGCAGCGCGACGACCGCGAGACAGCACACGAGCCAGCCCTGGCGCTCTTTGCCGAGGACGATGGGCTCGCGCTCATCTCTACCCTCCTTACTCAGACAGAGCAATGGCTCGCACCTAGCGGCCTGCTCATCCTCGAGGCCGACCCCTGCCAGCACTCACGCATCATTGCTCGCGCCGCCGCGCACCAGCTCACTCATGTGCGAAGCGAGGGGTATGCGCTTGCTTTTGCTAAGCAGTGCTCGGCATGACCCCACTACTAACTGCAGCGCACGCTGGCCCACTGCATCTACAGATGGTAGCGGCCAACGCTCGGGCCGCAGCATACGACTCCCTTTGTTGAGCGCTTGATGGGTGTAATAGTCTGGTGATTGGATTGTCGCGTGTTGGAGCAGATCGCACACATCGGCTAGTTCTTGGCTATATACTTCTGTTGACTGCACCTTATCTTGCGATATAAAAACATCATTCAGCTCGGTATAATCATACTCATAGCAAAATACCTGTGGCTCAGCCAGCGATGCATCGCTATGGTCAGGTGCGTCGAGGTAGTACGACCGCACTGCGCCAGCATATGTGCCGTATCGATCTACCTCGTAGATGATAAGATGCGGGTCGTGCACCTGGCCATCATCATCCAAAGCAGCCCGGGCACTCAGGGTGAGGCGCTGCCCACTATCAGTTTCGTAGCCAAAGTATACGCTGCGCACCTCACCACCGTCGTAGTACCGCCGGCCGGCTGCACCACGTTGGCGCGCGCTTCTGTGCTGGGTGGCAATAATATCCTGGACGACTGCGGTGAACTGCTCAGCCAATAAGCCCGGCTGCTCGTGCTGGCCTGGCGGTGCAAACTCAGTGCCAGTATTAGTTACGTGTGACGCGAGACGCAAATCATCGCCCGCGCGGGGTGCTGTGTTGTATGTCATGTTGTTCCCTCTGTGTGTTAGATATACTTCCCTTTTAGCATACTATAGAAGGATAGCTTCGTGCAAATAACAGAGGTGAACAAATGAACGTCTTTATTATATATTCAGAATAGCTTTAGTATAGCTCTCTGTACTCTGCCGTTGCGAGTAATTCACGCAGCTGGGCAACTTCATGCGCGTCAACTGGTTGGTCGTTGATGCCCATTTGGCGCTCGAGTTTTTGGTTTGCTAGCTCGTTCTTGAGATGATCTATCGTTGCATGCGTGCGCTCGTATGCTTCCTCTGGCGGTAGATTCCTGCCAATGGTCAATTCTTGTGGTATTTTGCGCTGCGATTCGCTCCCCTGCGGTGTATCAAATCGCCGCACCACACCATCCTCAAGATGATAGCGAAAACTGTCGCCACCCCGCTCCCTAAGACTAATCATTCGGTCTTGTGTGCCATCATCTAGTGTTGTCGATTCGGTCAGGATTGTGACCGTTCTCTCACCCTGTGTTGCATACAGCAAGACACTCGACTTCACGCGGTCAGTGAGAACCGTGTGATCGTATGTATTCGCTTCACCAGCAAATTGCAGCAGTGTCTCCTGCACTAGATCATCGAAGTCTGCCGCCGCCCGCGCCTTCTCCTCCTTGGAGAGCCGCTCAGCAAACTGCCCTACTGTAGCGATTTTCTCTTGATTGTTTGTTCTGGGCTGGTCATGTGCCATGGTATACCTCTGTTGTGTTATATACTATGACACCTATAATGCTCTCTCTCTCTCTGAAAGTCAACCGATCAAATCAAGAACAGGCCTTTGCTATACCAAAAACCACCCATCACCTGGGTGGTTTCTTGTTGCTATTGCTCAATACGCCGTGATTATTTGATCGATGTGATCGTAATGCGGCTGTATTGCTGGCGGTGGCCACGCTCTTTGTGGACGCGCTTTTTGGCTTTGTAGCGAATGACGCGGATTTTGTCGCCCTTAACGAGCGCTTCCACGACCTCAGCCTTGACCTTGACGCCTGCAACGTGCGGCGTACCAACAGTGGTCGTCTCGCCATCGATGGTCAGGAGTGCATCGGCTTCGAGCGCTTTTGTGCCGTCCGGGAGGCGGTCCACCAGGAGGGTCTCTTTTTCGGCGACGAGATACTGCTTGCCGCCAAGCTGAATGACTGCTTTCATCTGATTCCTTATATCATTAATACTTCCGACTGATTGTAGCAGAGACGGCGGTGGATGTCAAAGTTGGCATATCTCACTATCATTACTCACCAGCCGCTGCACCACCGCTGGCAGCTCTGCCTCGCTGTGCCATACCTCCGTCCGCGTGGCGATGAGCTCGTCGCTGAGGTAGCTCTGCTGGCCCACGCTGTGGTGCTGCGCCAGGGCGATTGGCTTACCCAGCGCTAGCGCCGCCCCCACCTCCATAAGCATCCCTTCGCTGCGCCGCGGCGATGCTTGGACCACGAGTACCATATCGTACTGGGGTAACACGCTCAGCGCACGGCGGATGAACTCACCTGGCGTATGGTAGTTAGGCCAGGCTGGGTCGAAGAGATTGCAATACACCGCGCAGCCCACCTGCCTAAGCGCTGCCACCACTGTGCGCATCCGTGCCCGCACCACCGCCTCGTCCTCCCCCGTAAAGGCATAGGAGCAAAAGACAGTAGGCGGGGTGACTGGTGGCGTGGAGTTCATATATATAGTATACGCTACTACGGCACTGGGTTATATCCTGTTATTTTTCGTATTATTTTTCACGATTTTTGCCTCTGTTGTGGGCTTATTTTTCACAAATCTTATTTCACATCCTGTCATATCTATGCTACGCTGGGTAGTATGAGTATGAAGAGACTCGTGTATGGCATAGCTGGTACAATGATCGTCTTCGCAGGCGCGGGCGTCATCGTAGCAGCCCAGCCAAAGAGTGGTTCGTCAGCGCCTGCATACAATGCAACGAGTGCAACAACCGGTGGACATATGGCCAAGGCGTTGGCGCCGTCCGACCAGCCATCCGCGCAGACACTCGCCCAGCGCAACCAAGCTATCAAGATAATCATCGCTTCTAACGCTTCTCCCAAGGCTATCAAGCCAGCTTCGAAGCCCAGCGAGACACCAACGCCAACGCCAGCCGCAGAGCAAAAGCCAGCCGCAACCAATGGCGCTTCGTCTGGCTCGAATACGCGCTCGAATAGCAACACCCAAAAGAGCAACCCATCGAATAGTAAGTCAAACTCCAACTCCAACACGCCATCGCCGGAGTTTGTCGACCGCGTCTTTGCAACGGTCAACAAGGAACGGGCAGCGCGTTCGCTTGGTAGTGTGCAGCGCATCGAGCAGATCGATACCAGCACGCGTGCTCAGTCGGCCTACAATGCGCAGATTAATAAGCTCAGCCACGATGGTGGCCTCGACCGCCTGAAGCAACTCTACAGCTGCCGCACCAGTGGTGAGATTCTCGAGCTCGTACCGATCTCGTACAATGAGCAACAAGCCACGGATGTATGGATCAATTCCCCGCCACACAACAAGATCATGTTCTCGGGCGATTACGACAAAGCTGGCATTGGCCTAACGCAAAAAGGCGACCAATACTACATTGCCATGCAGTTCTGCCGCTAGGAAAGGATAAGCAAGAATATCTAAGAGAAACACTTACTCAGACAGAGAAAAAAACCAGTCATGATGGCTGGTTTTTACTTTTCAGAAGAACGTCGACGTTAGTTGAACCTCAAAGTCCTCTTCGGTAATTTCACAGGTTTGTATCATTCCTTTCTCTTGAAGCTAAGAACTGACAATACCCCCAAGAACGACCCAGCATCAAAATAAATCCTAGTTTGCAACCAGGTCTTAATTCTACCTGCCTGAAGCGATAGAAGGGCGGCTGACGCTAAGAAAGCGAAGCTTTACAACTTAAACTTACACGCTATTCAATCGTCTTCTCAAACACTGTCGTGTTATAGATCGTTGCGCCCTTGTGGAGATAAAAGCGATGGGCTGCTTGGCGCTTAGGGTTGGAGGTAAAGGTGAGCTTGGTCGCACCATGCTGCTGGCCCCAGCTCAGCATCGCATCCCACAGCCGCGAGCCAACCCCCTTGCCCTGCACCGATGGGTCGGTCACGAAATCATCGAGGTAGATCTTACGCCCAGCGATCGGCCCCACCAACAGCGCGAGCGTTGCCATGCCCACCACCTTGCCATTAAGACGAGCCAGGAGTAAAACTTGATTCTCAGCAGCAATCACCGCTTCAAGAACCTGACGCAAAGCGTCCATCGCCGCTGTATCATGGGTAGTTGAAGTAGTTGGCGCGGTTGTTCCGGCTTGGTGCAGCACATCGCCCAGTGCTGCGATTGCCGCCACATCAGCCTGGCTGACGGCGGTTGCCTGTTCGATTATGAGTTCTTCCATATATCGATTATACTACAAGTATGAATCAGCGTATACTCACCCTACGTGATGCGCTCGCCACTCACCCGCCGCGCATCGCCTACCCAGAAGACACCAACCCCATTATCCTTAGCGCCGTACGCCAGCTAGCCGATTGGCACGCCGTTCGGCCTGTGCTTGTTGCAGATAGCTCAACTGCTGTCAAGCAGGCCGCCGCCGATGCAGGTATCTCGCTTAATGACATCGAGATTATGACAGTACCCCACCAACACGATACGACATCGGCAAACACCGCCGATACACCTCCCCTTACCCCTCTCACCTACGCGGCCCAGCTGCTTCACGACGGCACGTTTGATGCTATGGTGGCTGGCATCGACCACCCCACCGCTGCGGTATTGCGGGCTGCGCTAAAAGTTGTTGGCTTAGCGCCCGGGGTGCGCTATGCATCGAGTTTCTTCGTGATAGATATACCCCACTTCGCTGGCGGGGAGAATGGCTTACTCATCTTTGCCGACTGCGGGATGAACATTGCACCAGATGCCGCTGGCCTAGCCGCCATTGCTAGAGCCAGCGCCTTGAGTGCCACCCGTCTTGGTTGGCAGCCCCGCGTTGCACTGCTTTCCTACTCGACGCTCGGCAGTGCTGGCGGCCAAAGTGTCGAAACAATTCGCCACGCTCTCGCAGAGGTGCAAGCCCGCCAGCCAGAGCTCCGTATCGATGGTGAGCTCCAGCTTGACGCCGCTCTCGTCCCCGCCATTGGCCACAAAAAAGCCCCTACCAGCCCCGTCGCCGGCCAAGCCAACGTCCTTATTTTCCCTGATCTCAACTCTGGCAACATTGCCTACAAGCTCGCCGAACACCTGGCTGGGGGCCATGCCTACGGCCCTATTCTGCAAGGCTTCGCACGACCAATCAGCGACCTATCGCGTGGCTCGAGCGTCAATGATGTGATTGGCACGAGCTTGATCGTTGGTAGTATGGCGACTGAATAGATTGTGCGATTTATTCACGCAGATTGGTGATTTCTTGCTTGCTTTTTGCAATCGTTTTCTTTGCCGTATTCTCTTCGTGTCCTCTTTTCTGCGGTGATTATTTTGGTTCACGTATCAATTTGCTGCTGCGCCAGAGCGCCCTTTTGCTGTTTACTTTCCCTGCCGCAATGCAGGTAGATAAGCCGGTTGTTTTGGTTGCACATTGCAAGCAAAGTACTTGTCTTTGCGTCGTTCTCATGCTCTCTTGTAGTGAGAAATCAAGATTCGAGACGACACTAGTTGCCATTCTCCTATACAATGATATTGAATATATTTAAAGAAAATTCACTATTATATTTTGTCATAAGTGCGCATTCTACCACCTACCATACCATCAATATTCAGGTATGTATTAACCATAGTGAATAAAATTAATGTTCGATTCATAAAAATAACAGTAGTAAAAGTTGCAGAAAATCTTACTTATGAGTTTGTAAAAATTCGCGCACTGCTGCAATTGGTTTAATAATGTGATACGTCGCTGCATCTTCTTCTGGCGATAACTCAGCGCGCGTCCGGCCATTGTAGCCATCTGGACAAAATATTTTGTCCCAACCAAAGCCACCATCACCTCGCGGATGTGCTGCAATACAGCCAGGCAGCTCGCCGCGAAAAATATGCATTTCGTGGCCGTCATAGTAACCAAATACACCTACCGCCAGTGCCGATCGATCGTCAAATCCATCAAGCATGTGGCATAATTTTTCCAGTCCATCTGGCGCTTCGACGAAGAACTTAATGAATGGGCCAGGTAATCCATTCAGCACTGCAAATCCCAGCGACACATCTTCCACAAGAACTGGCCGCTGGGCAATCTCATACGCTTCACGCACTTTGTGCCGAACAACCTCCTCGGGTGAGGACGATTGAATTTCTACCAAATCAATCTTGCGATGCTCCAGCGGCATACCAAGCATGCGCGCTAGGTAGTCAGCCTTGTGTTGGTTGCCCGTGATGAATAGTGGTTGTTGCATCATTTATCTCCCTCGTGCTTCTCTTCTCGATATTTCTCTGGCTGCGCCCGAAAAACCTCAACCCATTTGCTATCTTCCGCTAGATCGTTGTACGCAATATAATAGCGCCCTTGAAAACCGCCAGCATGTGCAGCTTTGCGCGCCACTGCGTCTTGCACCTGCTGAGGTGAAAAGCCAAAATCATCGCGCAGTGCATCGAGAACAGCCTGCACATCCGCCAGCTCCTGCAGCGCCTCTTCTAGCCTATCATCGCCCAGCGGAATTTCGTTTGCCTCCTCATAAATCTTGCGTCGTAACTCATGGCGATACGCCGCGCGATCCAGTTGATGATACTCCGTATGGAGCACCTGCGGGTCGGCCTTGCATTTCTCGACAACCTTGTCGCGTACGAGCTTTTCGAGATAGAATCGCACCATTGCCTTATCCTCCTTGCCTGTTGGTTGTTGGGTTTTTTGGGATTATATAGCCTGCTACTAAGAGTTGCTATTATCTCACCAGTATTTCATCATGAATTTTGTTCATCATCATTCATGGTATTATTATCACTTGCATTTTGCAATTCATCCCGTAGACGCATCCAGATCTTGCCAAGCTCATTGCGTCCAGCATGGTCACTACCCCAACCCCAAAAGCTGTCATCGTCATTCATCTCCACAATATATCGGTCGCCCGATGCAATGAGTGTCTCACGCACAAGATCGTGCTGAGCAAGCTTGCAGCGCACAATTTCTTCCATAATTGCCACCTTTTTATCGTCCCAATTGGGGTCTTCTTCAGCCTTATGCTGGTTGGCAAAATCAGACGCTAAGCGCGGCGAGCGGCACAAGCGCACCTGTTCAGCCCGAGCTGGATTGGTATCAAAAAAATGCGCTGCTTGGTAGGCATGTTCGCTCGTAGGGTACAGCACGCTGCGCCACTCAACCTGGCATGGCGCGAAGTTATCAAAGACATACCAGCCATCTAGAAAGAAGCCAGCCATGGTTGATTTGTTGTGTGCATTGTCTGTCATATTCATTATAGTACCTCTGTTATAGACTGATATCTAGTGTGATTTTGCTCTTGTTGTTATTAATTTCTATTATTTACTATTTCTCCTTTCTAGAATCTATTTTTGAATCATAGTGCGATGTATTCAGATGATTCTATACGCTTATTTTCACTTGCATTTTGCAAGCTAACCGACTAGGTGTGCGGCGTCGTATAACTCTTACGCGTGACTTATTTGGTTCATAAGTTGTTTGTGGCCTAGCACCATATATAGTCCATACCCTGCGGTTGCGAGTGCCCCGCCAATGCTGCTGATAGCATAGACCGCTTGCCACGAAGTACTCGTAGCAAAGGCAAGGTAGAAGCCAATCAATGCCGTGCAGATGGGGAGAGGTGCAAGATAATAATCAATCGTCCGGTCAAAGATCTTCGCCTGCGGAATGAAGTGCAGCCCAACAATCAGCACAAGCACCGGCATGATATAAATCTGCTGCTGAAACATACCAAGCAGTGCAAAGATAATCCACAGCGGTGCATACGACACGGTGCTCAGCAGCTGCATCTGCTTAGCGATCCGCTTGCTGGCTGGTGTTGGTGCTGGCTTGGGCAATTTCTTCGTCGCGCGGATATGCTGCACGCCACAAAAAATTAGCCATACCGCATACACACCAAATAGTGCAAAGACTGTCCAACCAACAACACTCCACGCCACGCCAAACCACACAGCATACACAAGCATAAAGGTTGCCATGAGAATTGGAAACGGCGCCATGCTTTTTACTGCAGCGATTAATTCATCTCTTTGTGGTTGTTCTGAGGTTGCCATATATCTTTCTCCTGTTTATTGAATAAGTGTTAAAAATTGTTCTTCAGTGAGCATCATTGTACCATACTTCTCTGCCTTGGCTCGCTTGCTCGCACCAACTTTGCCACCAACAACAAGGTAGGTAGTGTCTTTGCTGACGCTGCTTTGGAAGGTGCCACCCAAAGCACGGATTTTTTCAGCCGCTTGGTCGCGGCTCATTGCTTGCAATGTGCCAGTGATGACGAATTTTTGACCAGCGAGCTGCTGTGACGATTGCGTATGCTGCGGCACGACACCACACTCAGCAAACTTATCCAGTAAAGCAACATTGTCTGCATCACTGAACCACGCGACGATCGATTCAGCCACTACCACGCCGATACCATCAATCGCCTGCAGCTGGTCGAGCGTGGCAGAGCGCAAGAAGCCAAGCAATTGCTTGTCATTTGCAAGTATATTGACGGGCGTTTGCGATTTATCATGCGGCGCACTTTCGCCTGAATCACTATGATTTTTATTCACACCACTCTGCTGCGAATCATCATGTTTTGAACCATCTGCAAAATATTTCACGATATCGATTGCCGTCTGCGCACCCACGTGACGAATACCTAGTCCGTAGAGGAAGCGCTCAAGTGGTGGGCGCGTTGCTGCAGCAATAGCATCGATGAGCTTCTGCGCCGAGACCTCGGCGAAGCGATCAAGCTGGAGAAGATTCTCCTTCCCTAGCGTATAAATATCAGCGAGGTCATGTACCAAACCAGCCTCGACCAACGCAGCGACATTCTTCTCACCAAGTGTGTCGATATCCAGTGCTCCTTTGGATGCAAAGTGCGTGAGGGCACGCGTGAGGATAAGCGAGCTACTAGCGCCGCGCACTCGGTACACTGCCTCACCAGCAGGCCGCTCGAACTGCAGCTCGGGATATTGGCGCTGAAGCTCAGCTGGGTAATCAATCGGCTCGGTATTAGCTGGGCGCAACTCTGGCAGCACTCGCTCGACCTGCGGGATGATATCCCCCGCCTTGAAGATAACCACAGTGTCACCACGCCGCACATCGAGCCGAGCAATCTCGTCGGCATTGTGCAGGCTGGCGTGCTGCACCGTCGTGCCAGCCACGACGACTGGGTCGAACACCGCCACTGGTGTGGCAGCACCTGTCCGGCCAATGCTAATGACAATATCGCGCACAATGGTAGTGGCTTGCTCGGCTGCATATTTGTAGGCCACTGCACCACGCGGATTCTTACCCACCATACCCAGGCGGTCGTAGAGAGCGCGATTGTTGATCTTAATCACGAGGCCATCAGTATTGAACGGCAAATTATGGCGTTGCTCACCCCACTGCTGGACGAAGTCCATTACCTCGGCTAGGTTGGTAAAGACAGCCGCTTGCTGGTTACGTGTGATACCCAGTGCTGTCAAGGCGTCATAGGCGTAGCTATTGGTCGGCACCTCAGCCGCATCATCACGGATGACATCGTAACCCCGAAAATGGAGTGGGCGCTGCGCCACGAGTGCTGGGTCAAGCTGGCGGATAGTGCCAGCCGCGAGGTTACGCGGGTTGGCGAAGGCTGGCTGGCCAGCAGCTTGCTGTCGCCTATTAAGTGCCACAAAGTCGCGCTTGAGCATGACGATTTCCCCACGGATCTCCGTCCTGCCCTGCAGTAAGTGCTCAAAGCCAGGTGCTTCATGCAAACGTAGCGGCACATTGCGAATCGTCCGCACATTATTCGTTACATCTTCGCCAACGTAGCTATCGCCCCGTGTGACGGCCTGCACGAGCACGCCATCATTATAGATAAGCGCGCAGGCCAAGCCATCCATCTTGATATCGGCAAAAAACTCGTGCTTGTGACCCGGCAAGAGCTTATCCATGCGCTGCACCCACGCCTCGACCTCTGCTGTGTCAAAGACATCATTGAGGCTAACCATCCGCCGGCGATGCTGCACCTTAGCAAAGCCGCCTTTGAGGACATTGCCAACCCGCTGGGTGGGCGAATCGGGCGTGATGAGCGCAGGGTGCGCGGCCTCGAGCTGTTTGAGCTCGGCAAAAAGACTATCGTACACCGCATCGCTCACGCTGGGCGCATCAAGCACATGATATTCGTAGCTATAGCGATTGAGTAGCTGACGCAGCTCAGCACTGCGCTGAGCTGGCGATAGGTTGGGTGATGCTAGATGTTTGTCTTGTGTCATAGTGGTTCCTTACTGCTTTAGTATAGCGGAATTTAGCGATGAGTGCAGTGTTTTAAGAGAAGATTCATTGTAACCATGCTGTAGTATATATTTAATCTAAAAGTAGTTCCTTGCTGCATCTCGCGCTTGTCCTCTCCACATCCCTCCGATAGAACACTATAAGGGTCGATGTCTCCCAGACATCGACCTCTTGCGCTGGGCTGAAAACTCGTTATTACAACGAGTTTTCACACTCCATCGGATGAATGTGGAGAGGACGAGCTACCACCATACTAGAGAAGGTCGTTTATTTCCCACCAATAACGCACATATCTTATCCAACAACACTCTACCGAGGCACACCACCTTACGCTGGCGCTGCCGTATCATCAACAATCTTGCGATAAAGGAGGTAGATATACGCTGCGCACCATACTACTGTCACCGAGCTGATGAAGCCCGCTAGGACGGGCATCGTCGGCACAGAGACGTACCATTGCCATAGATGCTTGAGCCAAGCATCAAGGAGAATAGCAGGGATCATCACCACACACCACAGCACTGCCACGCTGCCAAATAGCCACAGCAGCCGGTACAAAATCCGCAGCCGTCGCCCTACCACCAAATCACCCGCCGCTGCCAGCGCCCGCATAGGGTACATACCAGGCAGTGTCACCACCACAAGCGCAATGAAGGTGCTCGTGCCCCAATAAAGCGTCAGCACTGCCACAGTAGCCAGTAGCACATAGAAGAGCATCGAGCCAAATCCTTCGCTAATCACCCCATTGCTTGACAGGCCAATATACACCAGCGCCATCGCCCCCAGCGGAATAAGCTGCACGAGGAAGACGAGGACAATCATCAGCGTGGCGACTAGTGGTGCACAGGCATTATACAGCCCATCGCGCAGACGTGGCACTCGCCCTGCCTTATACTCGCGTAATAGCCACACTGTGGTGAGCCACACCAACAAAAAGCCCAATACTACATAGAGCTGCTGGTCAGCGCTGAGGTTGCCACTGCCCGTGCCAAAGGCCGTCACCATGAGGAGCCCTGCCTCGCCTAGCTTACCCCAGGCACCAGTGAGAATATCCTTGCCCGACTCTGCTAGCATACTTTGCAGGCGGTCGTACATCGCTTGGTTGGTAATCGCCCCAAGCGCCAAGAGCAGCACGGCATAAAACACCGCCAAGAGGCACAACGTCCGCCAGTGCGCCCGCACCATCCGCATCACCTGTGCGGTGAAAGCGATATAGCCTGGCAATTGCAATGAACGCGCATAATCACGTCGGCGGGTGCGACGGAAGCTTCGATGCGGTCGTCGCCGTTGTAAATTATGCAACCATTGACGGCTACTCGCTACTACTCTACCACCGCGAGCCTGCCAGGTCCGCCAGTGGAGGTTAGTGCGCCAGCTGGGTAGCGCTGATGGAACATCCTTCGAGTGCTGCGAGTGGGCTTTTGTGGAAGCAGTCCCGCGAGAGGATGATGTTGCCTTTTTTGCAACGCCAGGGTGTTTTGCCTCTTTTTTTGAGCGATGTTGGCTCGTAGCCACCGTGAGAGCGGCGCGTGATGATGAGCGGCGAGTTGACTTTGTTTTTTTTGCCACAGGCACCACCCTACCATTTGTTCATATCTTCGTTGAGGCGCTTGATGCGGTCTTCGAGCGGTGGGTGGGTGCTAAACAACCGGCTAAAGAACCCTGGCTTGAGCGGGTTCACCATAAACATATTAGCGCTTGAGCTGACCTGCTTCTCCATCGGGCGAGTGTATGCCTGCAGCTTACCCAGCGCGCTAGCCAGGCCAGCTGGGTCGCGTGTCGTTAGTGCACCAGTCGCATCGGCCAGGTACTCACGCTGGCGACTCACTGCCATTTGCATAATGGCTGCTACGATGGGTGCGAGGATAATAGCCACAATGCCAAGCACCAATAGCACCGGATTGGTCTCGCGGTCATCATTGTCACGAAACCATAGCATGCGCAGTGCAATATCTGACACGAGGCCGATCGCACTCACCAGACCAAAGGTAATCATACTCACCCGAATATCGTAGTTTTGGACATGCCCCATCTCGTGGGCCAGCACAGCAGTCAGCTCACGATCATCCATAATCTCCAACAGGCCCGTCGTCACGCCCACAATGGCATGCTTGGGGTCGCGGCCGGTGGCAAAGGCGTTCGGTGCTGGGTCGTCGATAATATACACCTGCGGCATAGGTAGTCCCACGGTGATGGCAAGATTCTCAACGGTGCGCCACAAACGGGGGTTATCTGCCTTGCGAATCTCCACTGCACCAGTCATACTCATAGCAAGCTTGGAAGCAATGAAGTACTGCACCAGTGCATAGATCAGCGCCCCAATGAATGTCCCCCAAAAGATCGTCAGGTTGCCCTGCATGCCGCGGCTATTCATAATCAACTGCGCCGCCAGGCCAATCACCGCCACCATCGCGACGAAGACGATCATCAAAATAACTGTATTACGTTTGTTGTGTGCAATTGCTCTGTACATAGATATATTGTAGCAGATAATGGTGGTTTTGCAGGCACTCGTGTTAATCACTAAGCACC
>CAURVP010000014.1:0-27008 GCA_963528475.1 uncultured Candidatus Saccharibacteria bacterium
GCCGCAACCAGCACCGTCTCCTGAGCCGCAGCAGGCGTATGACCCCTACGCGTGGGTGAGTAGGCCTCAGCCTCAGTCTCAACCACAACCGCAACCAGCACCTCAGCCACAGCCTTACCACGCGCCAGCGTCGTCTCGCGACACATACGCAGTGCCAGTCCAGCAACCAGCACCACAATCTCAGTCTCAACCAACCACCATTCCAGTGGATGATTTTGCTGATGATGCGCTGCCTTCTGGGCTTGATGATGATAGCTTCTACGGCTTCGATGACGACCAGCCGCCGCAGCCCACGCCAGAGTCGCAGCGGGGAAGCTTGCTTGGTAATGATGACGTTTCGCCGCTCTTTGCCGATGACGCGCCAAAGGGTCGGACGATTGGCTCTCAGAAAAAATCCCCACGCTACAATACTGAGCGGCCACGCCACGGGCGTCGCCGATGGCTCTGGTGGCTCAGTGGTATTGGATTGCTAATTTTACTCATCCTTGCAATAGCATACTGGTGGTATCATCAAAACCTGCAGCCGGTCGACCGGACCGACACCACCACGAAGACGCTAACGATTGGTGAGGGCGACACGTTCAAGACTGTTGCTGCTACACTGAAAGAGCAGGGGCTGATTCGTGATGTTCGCGCCTTTGATATCTACACCCGCCTGTCGGGCTCGCGCAATCAACTCCATACTGGTGTATGTCAATTTAGCCCTGCGCAGTCGTTGCCTGAGATCGTGACCAAGCTTTCGCAGGGGTGTCATGATAATCGTGTTGTCACATTCTTGCCAGGTGGTACTGTTGTCGATTCGCGCTATAAGCCGCAAGGTCAAGATGCCACCACGGCACTCAAGCGAGCTGGCTACAGTGAGGAATCGATCAAAGCTGCACTCGCTAAGACATACGACAGCCCACTCTTTGCCAATAAGCCAGCTGGCACCTCGCTCGAGGGCTATATCTTTGGTGATACGTACTCTGTGCCGGCCAACGAAGGGCCAGAGGCAGCGCTCAAGGCAGCCTTCGCGCATATGTATGAGCAGATTCAGAATAATGGCTTGGTTGACAAATTTGCAGCCCAAAAGCTCAACCTCTACCAAGCTATCACCCTCGCCTCCATCATCCAGCGTGAGATGGGGTGTGGTGGTGCGAGCCAAGATTGTTATCAGATCCAGCGGCAGATTGCCCAGGTCTTTTACAAGCGTTTGCGTGAGAACAAAGTGCTTGGCTCGGATGTAACCTTCATCTATGGGGCAGACATTGCTGGTGTGAGCCCCAATGTCAACCTCGACTCGCCGTACAATACACGCATCAAGCCAGGTTTGCCACCTGGGCCGATTGCCACGCCCGGCCTTGGTGCGCTCAAAGCTGTGGCCGATCCAGCCCCGGGCAACTACGAGTTCTTCCTCGCTGGCGATGATGGCAATGTCTATTTTGCCAACACTGATGCCGAGCATCAGGCTAATATCAAGCAGCACTGTAAGAAGCTCTGTTCTGAGCTATAGATCCCAGCTGTAGGCTGCACCTGTTCTCGCGTATTCCTTAGCAATATTGAGCTACGTTTCGTGCTCTGGCAGTAATATGCCACGCATAAACATCACCAGACTAAAACTGTTGCAATTTTCACAAAATATCATCTCCCACCACTGTTGTAAACCATTGACTAAACTACAACCGCGTAGTAAAATGGATGGTAGCCAGTCGGGGAGTGATAATACGGGGAATGCAAGAGAGGGAAATTACTCTACCAATGGCCTGCCTTTAAATGTCGTACGAGCACCGAAATCAATTTTTTTAATATCATAATAAAATCGGTCGACATGTGTGCTCCGTTCTCTTGCATAAGAGAAGAAAGACAGAGTGAGGTAGCAGCGCGCTAGTAATAGATGCGCAGGAGAACGATCATTCGTCAACAACAAGCAGCCGAGCAGGCTTCACAACTCGAACTTTCGCCTATTACCGTGCGGAGTCGGCGCCCGCGACCACTGTATAAGTCATTATCGCCGGTACGGACATCGGCTTATGTGGGGGTTTTTGTCCTAGTACTTTCACTCGTTGCCATGAGCTATCAGCCAATTTTGGCAGAGAACACCGCTCTAGCTAGTGCTGCACCTGTCAGTGCAACGCGCCAGACGGCAGCGACACCATCAGCAGATGGGGTAGATCAGCTCGTTGCAACCAATGTTGCTACATCAATTGCTGAGAGCACAAACCTCCCTGTCACCAACAACGTTGCCAACCTCTCGCAGTCAATTGCTGCAGAGAACTCGTTTACCCAAACGAGTGCCACGACGATTAACAAGCCACAGATCGTTCAGCCAACAGCCGACAACCGCACTATTAAGAAATACACGACAGTTGCAGGCGATAGCGTGCCAAGTCTTGCTGATAAGTTCAAAATTAGCACACAGACTATCAAATGGGTTAACAAGCTCACCAGTGATGCGCTTGAGCCAGGCAAAGAGCTAACGATCTTGCCAGTTAATGGCATCCTTTATACTGTTAAGGATGGTGATACGCTTGATAGCATTGCCGCTAAATACAAAGCAGATAAGAACCAGCTCACTCTCTACAACGATCTTGAGCTGACTTCTACCCCTGCTAAGGGTTCGCAGCTTATCATCCCTGATGGCTCATTGCCAACAGAGGAGCAGCCAGGCTACGTAGCGCCACGCTCGGGTGCTGCTGCTCGCGCAGCCAGTGCAACAACTGGCACAAATAGCTACAACGGCACTGGTGCCTACGGCGGTGCTGCTGGTACAGCCCACGCCTGGACAGGCGGCGGCGACGGTGGTGGCTACGCCTGGGGTAACTGTACTTTCTATGCCTACGAGCGCCGTCTTGAGCTTGGTCGACCAATCGGTCGTCAGTGGGGCAATGCTGCTACCTGGGCTAGCTTCGCCCGTGCATCTGGCTACGGTGTTGGCACGACGCCAGCCGTTGGTGCGGTGATGCAAAATGGCGGTGGGTATGGCCACGTTGCCATCGTCGAGAGTGTTAACCCTGGTGTCTCAGTCACGATTAGCGAGATGAACGGCTTCCGCTGGGGTGGTGGATTCAACCGCGTTGGCTTTGGTAACATCCCATGGAACGAAGCAGTCGGTGGTCGTTACCAGTACATCTACTAATTCGATACCCTAAGCCAAGTAAACACCTCTGTTGCCGCAGAGGTGTTTTTGGTATACTTAATAGTATATGTTTGTAGATACAGCAAAGGTAACAGTAGTAGCAGGTCGCGGCGGCGACGGCGCGGTGAGCTTTCGACATGAAATATATGTAGATAAAGGTGGACCCGATGGCGGAGATGGCGGTCGTGGTGGCGATGTTGTATTTGTTGCAACAGAACAGCTCAATACCTTGCTCAAGTTTCGCTACAAACCAGAGCTCAAGGCAGAGCCTGGTGTTGCAGGTGGTAAGAAGAAGATGGCGGGCCGATCTGGCAAGCCGCTTATTGTCAAAGTGCCGGTAGGGACACTAGTGAAGCGAGATGGTATGGTAATCGCCGACCTCGCTGAGGCAGGGCAAGAGGCCGTCATTGCTAAGGGTGGCGATGGTGGCTTTGGTAATGCGCATTTTAAATCTAGTGTGCGCCAAACGCCGCGCATGGCCGAGCTGGGCGAGGCAGGGGAGAGCTTTGAGGCGGAACTGGAACTGAAGTTACTGGCCGATGTTGGTTTGGTGGGCTTTCCTAATGCCGGTAAATCAACCTTCCTTAGCGTGGTGAGTAATGCTCGCCCAGAGATTGCGAATTACGAATTTACCACACTCACGCCTAACCTTGGTGTCGCTGATATTGATGATGGTTCGGTCCTGATTGCTGACATTCCTGGCCTGATTGAGGGAGCGAGCGAAGGTAAGGGTCTGGGCGATGCCTTCTTGCGGCATGTCGAGCGGACAGCTGTGCTCCTCCATCTTGTTGATGTGTATAGCAATGATGTAGCCGAGCGCTATCAAGCGATTCGTCACGAACTGCAGCAATACAGCACCGAGCTTGCTCAGCGGCCAGAGGTCGTCGTGCTAACGAAGTGTGATGGGCTCGATGACGATATCATTCAGATGCAGATAGACAGTCTGCGCCAGGTAGTTGACGAAGCAACGCCGATTTTTGCAATTTCCTCGATTGCGCATCAGGGAATCGTTGATGTGCTGCGAGCTTTACGCCAGATAGTAACAGCGGTACGGGCGGCCGAGGCGGCAGCCGAAGAGGATGATGATTTTGCTGATGGCGAGGAGCTTGCGACCATTACGCTCGGTAGCCAAGCTAAGGCTGATGCTTGGGCAGTGCAGCAACTGCAGGGTTATGCGGCGCAGCAGTGTGCCGAGGCGGCAATAGAGAGCGGCCTCACTAACCCACGGGAGGATGGCGAGATGCCGCGGGTCTTTGCTGTGTCTGGCCAAAAGCTCGAGAAATTCGCTCGCCGCACGAACTTCGCCCAGTTTGAGGCAGTTAATCGCCTGCGTGATATCATGAAGCGTCTTGGTGTCACGCATGAACTCATCCGTCAAGGAGCAGAGGGCGACAGCATCGTGCAGATTGGCGATAGCCAGCCGTTCCCGCTGGTGGAGCAATAATATAATAGATAGAGTCTGCTGTCTCAACAGAGGTTGTTTTATGGTATAATAGTAGTCAGATTAATATAAGCTAGGAGGCAGTATGAGCAATAGAGAAAAAGAAGTGCCAAGTACTCTGGAAGTTGCGGCCTTGGACCTAAGAAGTACATATAACTTGAGCCACGAGGGTAGTAGTGGAGTTGCTGGAGCGATTGGTGCTGTAGGAATGACGCTAGTACAGACCTCACTGAAGCCTCTGTTCGATCGACGACATCTAGGCCCTAATAGCTTTCAACAAGAAGCGTTTCTTAATGTTCGATACGATATCGCTTGCGCGCTCGCTGGCAAAGAGCCATCGCTCGGTGATCACCTTTTAAAGGCTAACCCTGAAGAGTACACTGAGCAATTACTTAAAGGAGTTCGTGAAAATGATGTCGAGCCACTCCTCGATACGAGTGTAGGTAAGCTAACGCAGTATGTATTAGCTCAATTAGAGAAGAAGCAACTTCCTAATGAAAGTGCAAATCGGTATTTTGGTGACTGGCTTGAAGCAACGATCGATAATCGTAAAAGAACAAAGGAACGGAGAGTCCTCAGTGCATCAGAGCTAGACGCTATCTATAGTAAAGAGGGTAGAGAAATGGATGTGCAGTTGGTTCTCGCAGGGACTAACCTCCGCACGAGAAGTGTGTTGGATTATTATATAGAAGGTGACGACTTTGGAAAGTATATTCGGCAATTGGAAGCTTTGAAGTATATCATGCCAAATTGGGAAAAGGGTAAGATTGATATACCGAGAGAAGTTCTTAGTGCAGTCGATCTTGATGCTGAGACACCAGTTGATGACGTTAAATTAAATCAGAATGTTTTCGAGTGGAAATGGGATACCGTGGCAGATATTATGAATAAAGTGAAACAAGGTGTCTATGAGCTAGAGCATTATGAAAAAAGTGCTGGCACAAAAGCGTCTAAGAAGTTTCTGGCGAGACACGCTATAGAAGTTGTCAATCACGGCTGGCAGTAGTGTATGGTGGCACAAACATTCTTTTTCTACGACCTTGAGACGAGTGGCTTTCGGGCGCAGACGGATCGGATCATGCAGTTTGCCGGGCAGCGGACGGATATGGATTTGCAGCCGATTGGCGAGCCATATAACTTCCTCGTGACGCTCAGTGACGATACCCTGCCAAGCCCCGATGCCCTGATGGTGACTGGCATTACGCCGCAGAAGACGCTAGAGGAGGGCTATAGCGAGGCAGAATGTGCGCGGATGGTGAGCGAAGAGATCTTCACACCAGGGACGATCGCTGTGGGGTTCAATAATGTGCGCTTTGACGATGAGTTTGTCCGCCATCTGCTGTGGCGGAACTTTTATGATCCATATGAATGGAGCTGGAAGGATGAGCGGAGCCGCTGGGATATGCTTGATGTTGTGCGACTGACGCGGGCGCTGCGGCCAGATGGCATTGAGTGGCCGATGGATGCAAATGGTCAGCCTACTAACCGTCTGGAACTCATTACTAAAGCTAATGGCATTGCACACGACAATGCACATGATGCCTTCGCTGATGTGGCAGCTCTAATAGAAGTAACGAAGCTAGTGAAGCGCGCTCAGCCTCAGCTCTTTGACTATCTCCTTGCAATGCGTGACAAGAGGGCAGTGCAGCGGCTGGTCAATCTCGAGACCAAGCAGCCCTTCGTCTATACCAGTGGCCGCTACGATAAGCAGCATGCCAAGACGACCGTCGCTTTCCCGCTAACCCCAGCACCCAATAGCAATGTCTTGGTCTATGACCTGCGCTACGACCCAACGCCGTTTGTGAGCCTAAGCCAGCAGGAACTTGCTAAGAAAATCTTTGCCACCTGGGAGGAGCGCCAAGCCGATGGCTTTGTGGCGCTACCTGTCAAACCATTGCAATACAATCGTTGCCCAGCCGTTGCACCACTTGGTGTGCTAGAGCAGGGCGATGGCTGGAGTAAGATCCATCTCGAGGCGGCCACTGTAGCGCGCCACCGCGATATCCTTCTCCACCATCCCGACTTTGCTGAGAAGCTCCGCACACTCTACGAAAAAAAGCGTGAGTACAAAAAATCAACCGATCCCGAAGGGCAGCTCTACGACAGCTTTGTCTCGGACGCAGACAAGACGCACATCGCTGCAGTGCGCAATGCCGATGCCAAGGCGCTAGCAGACTTCCACCCAGCCTTTCGTGATGAGCGCCTGCCCGAGCTGCTACTCCACTACAAGGCGCGTAGCTTCCCACAGAGCCTCAGTGATGATGAGCAAGCCCAGTGGGAGCAGTGGCGGAGTACCCACCTGCAGGCCCAGCTGCCGAGCTTTATGGCATCATTGCAGCGCCTGGCCAAGGCAGGCACAGCAGATGAATTTATCATGCAGGAGCTGCAGCTGTGGCTTGAGGCTGTAGTGCCGGTGGATGGCTAGAAGAGCCTTGAGCATCCAAAATCTTCACTTTCTCTATTGATTCTCTACTATTTCATTTGAGCAAGAGTAAGAAGCTGGTTGTCTAATCAGTTTTTAGCTTTGAACCTGAGCAGCTACTGGTCAGTGAATGCCGACTTTTGTAATATTCTTGAGGAGAAAACGGCGGGGAAGAGAACCACGAAAATTGGTGAGCAGCTCTTTGTGGATTGAACAGAAGAAGCGTTATATAACGATAAATTTTAAGACGCTTAATTGCGAGAGCGTAGATATTAGTTAGCCTGTCGAAGACGCTGGCAGCGTGGGCAAATCCCTTGAATTTCGAACGTGTGCGAGGGCTCGGCGAGGTGGTGAGCCTGAGCGATTGCCGCGATTAACCGTTCGATCTCCTCATTCTCGGCAATATCAATCACCCGCCCACAGCGGCGGCACGTTGCGTGGTGATGATGACGAATAAAGACATCAGTCAGCTCGAGCTGGTACTTCCAGCCAATTGGTAGTCGCTGGGCAATACCAAGCTGCTCAAACAGCTCTACGCAGCGGTACACACTCACGCGGTCGGCCACGGCAGTGTACTCGGCAAGCTGGCGCATCGTGCATGGCCCGTGCTGATAGAGAGCACAAAATACTGCCCGCCGCACAGTAGTTACGCGGTAATGACGTTGGCGCAAGATAGTGGCAAATAGCTCGAGCGAATCATCCATATAAGCAATAGTGTAGCACTTATTGCAACAAATTTGCAATAACTTACATGTCTCTCGTATCATACGACCCATGACACAGCAACCACTTATTATGATCACTGGCGCAAAAGTGACGCCAGCCAAACGGCACTTTACCTCGCAGTTTGGACAAATCGAGTATCTGACCTATCAAGGGCAGCACTATAAAATGAACGCTGCCGCTGGCGCTGTGAAGCAGCTTGCTGGGCAGTATGAGCTTTTGGTCGTAGGATACCAACCAGATGATGCGGCAATCTTTGCCGAGACGTGCGGCCTACCAACCGACCGTTTTATCCCAGCTGACCTGCGCCGCGCAGCTGACATCGAGCGGACCGCGAGCCAAGCAGCAGCTCTCCAGCAAGAGCTGGGTGCACCACTCTACGTTGTACACTATGGCGGGGCATCAGATACCAAGGCGGCATTGCCGCACAATAGTCTCCTTGCTCATACCTGGGATATGGAGGCAGCGGCTATCCCTGATTTGGTAGAAAATAATTGCGTCACATTGGTCAAACTGTTGCAAGCACTGCGTCAGCACGGGGTATTTGCCCGCCAGCCATATACCAAGGTTATGAGTATCACGGCCGCGGCAGCAGTGCGCGCCAAGGCTCATCTTGGCCTGGATGTAGCCCAGAAAGCGGCTGGCCATGGCTTGCTGCGCTCGATAGCTCTTGACCTCACGCCAGAGAATATTTTTATCACTGAGATCATGCCAGGCAGTACCGATACTGGATTTTTTGACAACGACTACACGATGGATGAGGCGATTCGCGTCACGCGCGACCTTGGCTATGACAAAACGCCAGAGACATATCCACTCTTTACAGCCGAGCAAATCGGTGATGCAGTGAAGTATGTCATCACTGCGCAGTGTAATGTGCGCGAGATCGCCCTCTTGCCGTATGGACAGTTCCCACATCTTGGCGCGTAGTTGGCCGTACGTGTGGCTTTGCGCCCTTTGCTCTGTAATAAACCTGCAATACTAATACTCGTGGTACAGCATCATTAAAGAGTCGTGTCGCGGGGTTACTAACACATAATAAGAATAACCATAGGGAGAAGCAATGGAAAAATATAAACAGACATCATCGAATGATCATTCGCTTGAAGTGCTCGGGGTGCTTGGGCCGCTCGGTGCAGGTAAGACGACAACGCTCAACCAGCTGATAGAACGCGTGCCGCTCGATACAAGCTACGCAGTTGTGGTAAATGACGTCGGTCAGGACAATGTGGACGCGAGGCGGATTGCTCAGCACCCAGCTAATCGTAGTGAGCAGATTATTCCGCTCACGGCAGGCTGTATTGGCTGCTCGGATGCAACGCAGTTCCAGGCGGCGCTCGACCGTGTGCGCGATGCTGGGGTAGACATGCTCTTTATTGAGCCAACCGGGATTGCGCCAGGGACGGAGATCGCTGAGGTGGTAGGCTCAAGTGGCTATGATTTCTCGGCCCTTGCCTTGGTTAACGCACGAACAGCATCACGCGATATGCATTATCAAGTGCTACCGAGCCAATTGGCGGTGGCAGACATTGTTGGTATAACGCACACTCCAGATGATAGAACAGCACTTACAGTGATCGATTCTGTGCTCGAGCAATTACCTGCCTTGCCACCTGAGGTAGCTGTTGAGCTCATTCGCCCAGGTAGTACAGACTATGCAGAGGTGCTGGCGAGGTTGCGCGGTGTAGAGCGGCAACTCCACCTTGGCCAGCGAGCAGTTGCCCAGGTGTGCGGCAGCCACTGTCATGACCATCATCACAGCCATAATCATTGCGATCACGACCACAACGTAAGTGCCCAATCATTTGCTTTGCGCGGTGATGTTACTTCCGCACAGCTGCGCGAGCTCCTTATGCCACTCACCCAAGATTCTAACGCGCCACTCCTGCGGGCTAAGGGTGTAGCAGCAGGAAAGCGCTTCGACCTCGTGGGTGATGAGTGGAATGAGCAACCTGAGCCAGAAGGTGCGCCGCGTATCAATGTGATATTTGGTGGGCATATGCCGCAGCATGTGGCGACAACAATGCAAGCGCTTGCCTGCCAGGAGACGATTACACTGCAAGGGACGAAGAAAGATATCGTTGCTTCGGTGCGCGAGCTGCCGCTGGCTGACCGCATTGCGATTATCGAGCAGCGAGTCCAGCAATACCCCACACCGATTAGCCCCGTGCACGGTGAGTTGATTACTGATTGTGAAGCAGATGAGGGCTATGAAATTGCCTTTTGGCGTCAGTCTGATGATATTCCGGATAATATCAAGCGCCAAGCTCTAGAGCACTATCTGGCGTTTCGCCTAGCCGGGCTGAATGAGCTGCAAACACACCCTGAAGCGATTGCGCATGATGACGAAAAGCGTGCTTATTGGCAGCGGCGCTATGGTGCAACGCTCGGCTGGAACTACTACCATCTCACCGATATGATCGACCCAGCTATGCAACAGTGCATAACGGCCGCGCAGCCAGCTCAGCTGCTGTGTGAAGGGTTTATGGCGCTCGAGCATCTTACCTTTGATGAAGGCAGGGCAGAGGAAAAGCCAGAATTTGTCAGTGCGGTGCTGCGTGCGGCGCTGGCAGCAGAAGATGTGACCAGCGAGCAATGCCAGGCGGTACTGCACCATGGCCAGCTCCTCTCGGCGCAGCATCCAGAGTATGCACAGCGGTGGCAGCAAGCAGCTGCTTCTTTTGAGTAAGCCTTACAAAGACTTTTGTGTAGTCCAACTTATCCCATATAAAACACCCCAGCCATCCCCTAGGGTGTTTTGTGTTGAAGTTGGCGGGGGCGGTGATCCCTGAGCTTATTTTTTGATAAGCTTGAGGATAACCAGCAGCACAACTGCGCCAAAGAAGGCGGTCAGCAGACTAGCGAAGTTAAAGCCAGTTAGCACATTGGCGTCGCCGCCCATCAGGCTTACCAGCCAGCCACCCAGCATTGCGCCGATGATACCAACGATGATGTTGGTGAGCGGGCCTGAGCCCTTACCTTGGTTTACCACTTTAGATGCCAGCCAGCCGGCCACACCGCCGATGATAAGCCATACAAGTATAGTCATAGTGTCATTGTCTCCTTAATTAATGATTATCATACTAGCATAGCATCTTTGGGGAGTAAAAGCTACTCGGACGCCTGCGGGCTAAAGGTGACTCGCCCATCAGCTACCTTGGCTACCACCGTCATACCTTCGTGAATGCGCCCATCGATCAGCTCTAGCGCCAGCGGGTCAAGAATACGCTTTTGCACCAAGCGCTTGAGCGGCCGGGCACCAAAGCTTGGGTCGTAGCCGTCGCGCGCCAGCATGTTGCGGATGCTCTCGTCAAACGCCAGTGTGATATCGCGGCTGTCTTTGACCTGACGGGCAACGCGCTCCAGCTGCACGTCAACGATGGCCCGCATGGCTTGCTCGTGAATACGGTCGAAGATCACGATATCGTCGATGCGGTTGAGGAATTCTGGGCGGAAGTGACGGCGCAGTACCTCGAGCATTTTATTGTCCAGCACAGACAGGTCACTACCGCTAAAGTCCATAATCATCTGCGAGCCGACATTGCTTGTCATGATGATAATGGTGTTACTAAAGTCGATCGTCCGGCCTTGGCCATCAGTCAGGCGGCCGTCATCCAGCACCTGGAGGAGCACATTAAAGACGTCGGGGTGGGCCTTCTCGATTTCGTCAAATAGCACCACGCTGTAGGGGCGGCGGCGCACTGCTTCGGTGAGTTGCCCGCCTTGGTCGTAGCCAACGTAGCCTGGTGGCGAGCCAATCAGGCGGGCGACGGCGTGGCGCTCCATGTATTCGCTCATATCAATGCGGATCATGGCGTGCTCATCGTCGAATAATTCGCGGCACAGGCTACGGGCTACCTCTGTTTTGCCAACCCCAGTTGGGCCAAGGAAGAGGAAGGAGCCAATTGGTCGGTTGGTATCAGCAAGGCCAGCACGCGAGCGGCGAATAGCGCTCGCTACGGCGGCCACGGCGCGGTCTTGGCCAATCACCTGGCGGCCGATTGAGTCTTCAAGCTTGGTTAATTTACTGGACTCGCTTTCCATCAGCCGCTCGACGGGAATGCCCGTCCAGCGCGCCACCACACTGGCGATGTCATCAGGCGTGACTTCTTCGCGCAATAAGCGGTCGGCTGGTGGGATGGCCGCTAGTTCCTGGCGGGCGGTGCTCAGCTTTTTCTCTAGCTCTGGCATATCGCCGTATTTGATACGGCTGGCGGTTGCCAGATCGGCGTCGCGTTCAGCGATTTCTAGTTGTGAGCGCAGACTATCCATTTTTTCGGCAGCGGTGTTAACAGTCTGCAGGATATCCTTTTCGTGCTGCCATTTGCTGTCAATCGCCTTAGCCTGAGCCCGGAGGTCGGCGATCTGCTGCTTGATTTCCGCTTTACGGGTTTTCGCGTGGTCGGATTTGTCTTTTTTGAGTGCGGCCTCTTCAATCTCTAGCTGCAAGCGGCGGTTATTAAGCCGATCGAGACTAATCGGCACGCTCTCCAGCTGCATCTTCAGCGCACTGGTTGCTTCATCCAGCAGGTCAACCGCCTTATCGGGCAAAAAGCGGTCAGGCAAGTAGCGGGTAGACAGCCGCGCTGCCGCCACAATCGCATCATCAGCAATCTTGACGCCGTGGTGGACTTCGTACTTTTCCTTGAGGCCACGCAAGATAGCGATGGTGTCGTCAAAACTCGGCTCGCCGACGTAAACTGGCTGAAAGCGCCGCTCCAGCGCCGCGTCCTTCTCGACATACTGGCGGTACTCAGCCAGCGTGGTGGCACCAATCATATGGAGTTTGCCGCGGGCCAGGGCAGGTTTGAGCATATTGCCGGCGTCCATACTGCCTTCGCCTTTGCCGGCGCCGACCATGGTGTGAATTTCATCGACGAAGAGAATGATCTCGCCGGCAGCTTCCTCAACCTCTTTGAGTACACCTTTGAGACGCTCTTCAAACTGACCACGGAAGCTGGCACCCGCCAGTAGGCTTGAAATCTCCAGGCTAATCAGTCGCTTGTCTTTCAGCGACGCCGGCACGTTCCCCTTAACGATGCGCTGCGCCAAGGCCTCGACGATGGCGGTTTTACCGACGCCGGGTTCACCGATCAGTACGGGGTTATTCTTGGTGCGCCGGCTGAGGATCTGCATGGTGCGGCGAATCTCTTCATCCCGGCCGATCACTGGGTCGAGCTTGCCCTCACGCGCCAGAGCGGTGAGGTCGGTGCCAAATTGCTCGAGAGGCTTTTTGTTATCTTGTTGGTTCATGTTTGGTGGCATATATTCCTCCTTGTAGTTATCATTGTAGTTATATAGTGCGGGCAACAGAACGCCCGATTAGTTGCTTAAAAACGGGTGGCCGATCGCGCTGGGTATCAGCCGCGTGGCCTATTGGTATAGTAGCAAATTAGCACTCTCGGTGCAAGAGTGCTAACTAACGCGAGTTTTGATAGGTGCACGTGATTTGCTCAGCACTGTTTTCTTAGCGTCAAGTGCGTATACTCATAAGAGCAATATAAGGCATTGATGTTTCAGCGACTAACCTTCTGTGAGATCAAAAAGGATATAGCAGCAATCAGCCTCCATTCTTTTGTGTATAATAGACGCCATGACAAACATATATTTTACTCGGGCAATCCAACCAGAGAATGACCACCCCCATTTCTTAGCCAAAGCACTCATTGTTGATGCGACTGGCAAAGTTCTCGTTCTTGAGCGCAGTAATACACATCCGCTCTTTCCGCACGGTGCCGACCTGCCTGGTGGCATAGTCGAGCCTGGCGAGACACCACTTGAGGCAGCACGGCGGGAGATAGAAGAAGAGACTGGCCTTGGCTTTGCACCGAGCCAGCTGAGTGTGGCCTTCGAGCACGTACTGCCGCACCCCGATGGCCAGCGACTAAGCTATATGTGCTATGCGGCACGCGTTGATGGCGATGCGCCAGAAATTACCCTCAGTTGGGAGCACAGTAGCTACCAATGGCTCACACCAGATGAGTTTATGCAGCAGCCTATCACGCCGCGGACTGACTATCCCTTTGCGGCAGCCGTGCACTATATCGGCTCATTGCGGCACTATGCCCAACAGGAACGACCTGAACTGCTGTAACCAGTAAATAATAAAGGAGTATGTATGGAATACGTAAAAAGCAACAGACCTGCCATTGCCGTTGATCTTGATGACGTTGTTTTCCCTTGTGCTGAAGGGCTAGTGGCGGCATATAACGAGCATTACGGTACCAACTTTCAGCCTGATATGCCACAATCGACCTGGGACGTACCACAAGAAGAAGTGCAGGAGCGATTTAATGGGCTGCAATTGGGGACGACACCAGGCATGGCGAAGCCTGGTTGGTTTGAGGAGATGCAAGTCCCAGACAGAGAGACGATTGAGGCGTTGCGAAGACTAGCAGTCGGGTATCGACTCTATGCAGTCTCGGCTCGGCACTATGGCCTGGCAGATGTGACAAAGCAGAGCATCGAAAAGTATTTGCCTGGTGTCTTTGAGCAGGTTATTTTGACGCAGCGGCCAGTCGAAACCGAGGACGGCATTAAGATAATGACTAACTCAAAGACAGAAACATACCGGCAGCATAATATGGAGGTTGCAATTGATGACTCGCCACATCATCTTGAGCGTGGCCTCGCAGGAGATGATGCACCGCTTGGCTTGGCAATTTTATTTGGCGAACGGCCATGGCATCCAGGTGTTACGATCGACGATCCGCGCGCTATTGAGTGCCGCACCTGGGCGGAGGCGGAAGAGGCTATTGCTCAGTATTTCGCTCGGTAAATTGAGTGAGAAACATCTGGCTATGGATAATACACTGGTTGGCTTGCAATCTGTGCGTAGGATGGGCTACTATATTTTCTATGAATCTAACGATGAAGCTAACGAGACTCTTGAGAGTTCTCTGGCCAGTACTACTCTGCGCGGTGGTGTGGCAGCTGCTGCAGTTTGCTCCGGCAGACCAGTGGTGGTGGCTGCAAAAAGCAATGGGCCCACTCACGACGACGATGATTTTTCTTGCAGTTTGGCGCTATAGCGATCGGCAGCAGCCAACGACGTGGCTCCTTCTTGTGGCGCTTGTGCTGTTTGCTGTGGCTGACTCGCTGGTGGCGTTCTTGCCCTTCTCGCATCTCATCGTTGGGCTGGGGGTGTCTTTGCTAGCGTATCTGGTGCTCTGTGTTATAAATTTGTGGCGTCTCATCTTTGCCCTTGCGAAGGGAGCCGCCAGGCGCATAAATTGGGTATTGCTGCTAGCTACCTTCATGGGCAATGCAATAATGGTATATTCGACACTGTACAATGTGTTGCCGCGTGTAGAAAGCCCGCTCCTTGCTGGAGCAATAAAAGTGTATGCTGCTGTACTTATGGTGCTGATGACGAGCGGGACAGCGGCAGCTCTGACAGACTATCGGCTGCGGTGGAGCGTGGGTAGTTGTAATGGGACAATACTTGCTGCCTCGGAGTCGGCCCTTGCGCTGCAGCTCTTTGGTAAAGCATCTGAGGCATGGATTATCTATAGTATTATGCCATTGTATTGGTGTGGCCTCGCCTCCTATGTCGCGGCAAGCCGACCAAAGAAGGAGCGGCTTACATCGCGAGTGTAGCGCTCCAAAGGTATGGGGAGGATCAGTTGGCCGTCTAGTATCTCGCCAGTATACATGCTACAATAAAACGATATGTCGGAGCAGATACGGATTATTGGGGCGCGCCAGAATAACCTCAAAGATGTCAGCGTGACCATTCCACGCGATCAGTTTGTGGTGGTGACGGGCCTGAGTGGTAGTGGTAAGTCGAGCCTCGTCTTTGATACGATCTACGCTGAGGGGCAGCGCCGCTATGTGGAGAGTTTGAGCAGCTATGCACGGCAGTTCCTTGGCATTATGGATAAGCCCGACGTCGACTCCATCGATGGCCTGAGCCCCAGTATTAGCATCGACCAAAAGTCGACGAGCCGCAACCCACGCTCTACCGTCGCTACAGTGACGGAGATCTACGACTATTTACGTCTGCTCTTTGCTCGGGTGGGGGTACCGCATTGCCCAGCTCTTATGCCCGATGGCACGCGCTGTGGCAAGCCTGTCCAGCGCCGGACAGCTCAGTCTATTATCGACGAAATTATGAAACTTCCTGAGGGGAGCAAACTTATGTTACTGGCACCGATCGTGAGCCAAAAGAAAGGGGAGTTTGCCCACATCCCCGAGCAATACATGCGCAGTGGCTTTGCGCGGGCTCGGGTGGATGGCGTGGTGTATGCGCTTGATGAGTTTCCAGAATTGCAGAAGAGCTATAAGCATGATATTGAACTGGTGGTCGATCGTGTCGTGATGGCACCAACGATGATGAGTCGCATTTCGCAGTCGGTTGAGCAAGCGCTGGAGCTTGCGAGTGGGGTCGTGCAGGTGTTAGACGCCACGAGTGGCGAGATCACGACGTATAGCCAGCGCTATGCCTGTATGGATCACCCAGGCGAAGATATCCCCGAGCTTGAGCCGCGGCTCTTTAGCTTCAACGCGCCGCAGGGAGCGTGTCCGGTTTGCACGGGCCTCGGTACACGTCTGGAGGTTGACCCCGAGCTCATTCTTAACCCCAACCTGACGATTGCCGAGGGAGCGATCCGTCCCTTCAACCGCTTTAATGCCGAAGCGTGGTACATGAAGCGTCTCGCCGCGGTAGCTGAGGAGCACGGCTTTAGTCTACACGTGCCCGTCAAGGAGCTAAATGATGATGTTGTGCAGAAGGTGCTGTATGGCACAGGCAAGCAAAAATACCGTATTCACCTCAGTGGTAATCGCTATTACGATTCGACCTACGAGGGAGTCATCCCTAATCTCGAGCGTCGCCATCGCGAGACCGATAGTGAGTTTATGCGCAAAGATATCGAGCGCTTCATGCGGGAGCGGAAGTGTACGGCCTGCAAGGGTGCGCGGCTCAAACCAGTGGTGCTGGCAGTGACAGTCAATGGCCTCTCCATTATGGATATTTGCAATCTGGACGTCGCCAATGCGCTGGATATGATAGGCCAGCTGGAATTTACTGCAGAACAACAGCACATCGTTAAGCTTGTTGTCAAAGAGATCATGGCGCGGCTGGGCTTTATGAACAATGTCGGGCTCAGTTACCTTGAGCTGGGGCGAGCAGCGAACACGCTCAGTGGTGGTGAGGCGCAGCGTATCCGCCTCGCGACGCAGATTGGTAGTGGCCTGCAGGGGGTGTTATATGTGCTGGATGAGCCATCGATTGGCCTCCACCAGCGTGACAACGATCGTCTTATTCAGACGCTCAAAAATCTACGCGACCTAGGTAATACCGTGCTTGTGGTAGAGCATGACGAAGATACGATTGCGGCGGCTGACTATCTGGTGGATGTTGGGCCAGGTGCTGGCGTGCACGGCGGGGAGATCGTGGCATGTGGCACGCCAGCAGAGGTAGCACGCATGCCGCAGAGCATTACCGGTCGGTATCTGTCTGGCGCGGAGAAGATCCCAGTGCCAGCCCAGCGCCGCCCAATTGAGCAGGGGCGTGCACTAATAATCCGCGGGGCACGCGAGAATAATCTCAAGGATATCGACGTCACCATCCCACTTGGTGTCCTCACGCTGGTGACAGGGGTGAGTGGCAGTGGCAAGTCGACGCTCGTCAATAGCATTCTCGCGAGCGAGCTCACTGCCCGTTTACATCGCGCCCAAGCAGTGCCAGGTTCACATGATGCAATCGATGGGGTAGAGCAGCTCGATAAAGCAATTGTCATCGACCAGTCGGCAATTGGTCGCACCCCGCGCTCCAACCCTGCTACCTATACCGGTGTCTTTACACAGATTCGCGAGCTTTTTGCGGGTACGCCTGAGGCGAATATCCGCGGCTACAAGCCAGGGCGCTTTAGCTTCAACGTTAAGGGTGGGCGCTGCGAGCACTGCCAGGGCGATGGCGTTATTAAGATAGAGATGCACTTCTTGCCTGATGTCTATATCCAATGCCCCGAATGTCATGGCAAGCGCTATAATCGTGAGGCGCTTGAGATAACCTACAAAGGTAAGACGATTAGCGACGTCCTGGATATGACGGTCGAGCAAGCCTGTGAGTTCTTTGCTAACATTCCTGCAATTGCTCGCAAGTTGACGACGATCAACGAAGTGGGTCTTGGCTATATCAAGCTCGGCCAGCCCGCCACGACCTTTAGTGGTGGTGAGGCGCAGCGTATCAAACTTGCTACTGAGCTGAGTCGGCGCACGACTGGCAAGACACTCTACATTCTCGATGAGCCGACCACTGGCCTGCACACGGCTGACGTCAAGAAGCTACTCGAAATTCTCCAACGCCTCGTAGTGGGCGGCAATAGTATGGTTATCATTGAGCATAATCTTGAGGTTATCAAATGTGCCGACCATATTATTGACATGGGCCCCGAAGGCGGACAGGGTGGCGGCACTGTCATCGCCAGTGGTACACCCGAGGAAGTCGCACATAACCCAGCATCGTTTACGGGGAAGTATTTGCGGCCGCTCTTGGGCTAAGGTGAATCTGTAAGTCCAGTACCTTTTTGTCGCGCTGAAATTCCCCAGTTAAGGCTGCGTGAGACTCTTTATGATAACTAAAAAAATGATTTCTTTTAGCATAGCAAAAACCTAGGTGGCCGAATTGGCAACACGGTAATATCTGAGTCTCTCAATCTCGCTAACCCTCACACTTAATCGGATGAAGTGATGAGAAGGTGAGGCTTAAACTAAGGAAGGGGTTGCGGGATTTAGGGGTAGTCACTTGCCATTATTGCTGATTTAGTAGTGGATTTAATTCACGACAGAATTTCATACTACTTCGCTCATCACTAACGCGCGGTGGAAGAAGCTTCGTGATGCTTCTGGCGTATGATTCGCCGCCGTCAGAGTCCGGTTGCTCATGACGTGTTACAGCTCCGTCTTGATAATAGAATTTCCACACATCGCAAAACCCTGATGGATACTCGTGCTTCTTCTCACGGCAACTCACGCCAGCGTAGATTACCTCACTATTGTGAGCAAAAACGTACGTTTTGCACGTTTCGCCCTGGCGGATCTGTGCCAGATAGCGTTCGGTCATTTGGCGTGCCGGTGCATCGTTGCCATATGCCAGGCCATCCGTCCACCACCAATAGACTGCGAACCCGCCCGCAACCAGTGCCAGAAACAGTACAAGGAGGATAAGTCGTTTAATGCGAATGCGCGGGAGAAATGGTAGCTTCATAACTATACAATACCGCTCAGTAAGGGATAATGCAAATTTGCTTGCTATCAGTAATCGGCAACAGTATCCGCGCTATGACCCTTGAGGCATGATAGGATAATGAGAGTAACATATACGTATAAAACCAAGGCAAAGTTTATCCACTATGAGATCAAAACAGTCACAACCTGATACACAATCATATCGCACTGCCATTCTCCGCTATGCTCAGCGCGATCAAGCGATGCGCCAGCAGTACTTGGCTGGTGGCGGGGCGTGGGATGCATCGCTCGATGCTGACTCGACTGAATTTTTGCGTACGATTGTGGCGGCAATTGGTTGGCCAACACTACGTATGGTAGGCAGTAAGGCTTCGACCGCGGCGTGGTTGTTACTACAGCATTCGCCAGATATCGACTTTATGGAGTACTGCCTTGAGCTAATGAAGGCAGTGCCACGTGGCGAGGTCGCGCTGCGCGATATCGCCTTCCTCGAGGATCGGGTGTGTTTACTGCGTGGTCGGCCACAGATATATGGCTCGCAGTTTCAGGGGCGGGGTAAAACCCTTCGTCTCTATCCAGTTCAAGACGCTGAGCGGCTTGATGAGCGCCGTGCAGCGATGAGTCTGCCGCCATTTGTAGAGTATGAAAAGCAGATTCGTCAGATGTATGGCGATGAGCCGCGGACTGCCAGGCAAGAGGTATAGGGCAAAAATATCGGATAGTCGAACAAGACAAAATAAAAGAGCCAGCTGCTCATGCGCTGACTTTTTTACACAAATAGTGTACTAAATAAAAATGTACTTGAGGTTATTTCTTCGTTCGCTTGCCCTTACTGAGCAGCACAGAGAGCTGATATTTGAGTTTATCGCGGGTTGATTTTTGTTTGAGCGCATGGATGACCATCGGTGCAACGGAGATAAGGATGATAATAATTGCAGCGACCTCAATATTAACACCAGCTTTGGTAAGGATTGCGCCCGCAAAGTAGCCAAGGTAGGTGAAGATGGCGGCCCATAGCGCACCCCCGACGATATTAAACAAGAGGAACGTATTGTAGTGCATCTTGCTGGCACCAGCAACAATTGGGGCAAAGGTGCGCACGATGGGCACAAAGCGCGCCAGAACGATAGTCAGTGAGCCATGCTTTTGGTAAAATTGCTCGGCTTGCTCGAGGTATTTTTTCTTAAAGAAGCGCGAGTTGGGCTTGAGAAAAAGCTTGCGCCCAACTTTGTGGCCAAAGGCGTAGCCAGTGCTATCACCCAGGATTGCCATAAGAGCGATCGCTGCAACAAAGAGATGAATATTAAGTGGGTGGCCAAACAGGCGAAGGATCTCTTGATTTACCATATAGCCTGCCGTAAAGAGGAGGCTGTCCCCCGGTAAGACAAAGCCAATCAAGAGGCCAGACTCTGCATAGACCACGAGCAAAACTGCGGCAATGCCGAGGCCAGTAATTGCATGTATAAGTGATTCCATCGCGCTTTAGTATACCATACTTTGCTCAGGGAGGGGAGCTTTCTGCCGCTTTTAGCCTACGCAGCACAAAAATGCTATACTAAAGAGGCAATATTACTTAACTCCGGAAACATATCCGAAAGGAGAACTATGGGAGATAAGATAACACTAAGGATCGAGACACGATCAATTCACGGTAAGAAAGTTCGCCAATTGCGCCGCCAGGGCATAACGCCAGCGGTGGTGTATGGTGCTGGTATGGATGCTGCTGATGTGCAGGCACCAAGTAGAGAGGTGGCAAAGGTTGTCGCAGCAGCTGGCCGCCACACACCAATTCATTTGACAGGGGTTAAGCGGCGCATTGCGCTGATCAAAAGTATCGATTACGACCCAACGCGAGTGGGTGTGATTCGCCACATTGCCCTACATGCGGTGCGTGCAGACGAGCCGGTTACGGCAGAGGTGCCGGTGCGCCTTATTGGTATGGGTGAGTCTGAAGCTGAGAAGAATGGACTGGTCGTGCTGCAAGCAATTGAGAAGGTTGAGGTGAAGGCCTTGCCGATGGATTTACCTGAAACGCTTGATGTTTCGGTGCTTGGTCTAGCCAGTGAGGGTGACCGCGTCACAGTGGGCGACATTACACTGCCTGAGGGTGTTGAACTAGTCGAACACGACGATGGCCGTGAAGGTACTGCCGATGATGACGTGACGGTGAAGGATCTCGTCATTGCGAGTGCCTATGAGCCAAGTGCCCTTGCTGCTGCCAATGAAGCTGCTGCTGGTGCCGCCGAAAACGCGGATGCTGAAGACGTTGCAGCCGAGCAGGGTAGCGACGATGCAGCAGCATAGCACCTAGCGAGTGGTATCTCTAAGTAGCACTTACAAGAGCAATTAATCATAAAAGAAACCAGTCGTGTGAGGCTGGTTTCTTCTGTTATGCCGGCCGTAATTATGCAGCCGCTACACTGCGAGAAATCCGCCGTCCACCACAATCTCCGCTCCATTGACGTACTGGCTCATCGGCGTACCAAGCCACAGCGCAGTGCAGGCAACGTCGTCGGGCTGGCCCAGATTCTTGGCGGGTAGGCGGAGGTTGTAGGTGAGGCCAGTCTTGATGATAGAGAAGTCGAGCTTCTTGAGCGCCGCAAGCCCCATCTTCTGAGCGCCTGGTGTGCTGATGCCGCCCGGCAAGATGGTATTGACCTTCCAACCACTCCGTCCAAAGTCTTTAACGAGCCCACGGCTCAGCGCGAGAACACTAGCTTTGCTCATGGCATAGAGTGTCATGTCGTAGGTCATGCCTTTGAGGGCTTCAATGGAGCTGATATTGATGATAGTGCCTGGCGCTGTGCGGCGAGCGATCATTTCTTGGCACATGGTGAGCACTGCCCGAGTGTTAATTTGCATCGTTTTGTCGAAGGTTGCCTGATCGATATTAGCGAGCTTGACTGGTGCAAAAATACCGGCGTTGTTGATGAGGATGTCTGGCGTTGGGGTGATATCGTGCCACAGCGAGGTGACAGCGTTGTGGTTGGAGAGGTCAACAATATGCGTTGTGACGGCAGCGTCAAATTGCTCACGTAGCTCGGTAACGGTTTGCTGCAGTGCGTCGGTATCACGATCAACAAGCTGGAGGGTAGCACCAGCCTCGGCATAGCGCCATGCGATCGCCCTGCCAATACCCATCGCGGCACCAGTGATGAGCACCGTCTTGTTTGTCAGCTTCAGTAATTCGTGCAGAGGAGTTGGATATGTTGTCATGCCATTAGTATAGCATAACCAGTATGAATCGGGTGTAGTATCTATTGCAAGAGTTTCGTACCTCAGGCTTTGAAGCACTATGCTAGTAGTATACGAGTTGATATTTCTTTGAGCAGATTGGCTTCTCAAAATGAACACTAGAAGCAGAGGGTGTTTGCACTGAGCATATAGGGTTTGGAAAATAATCGAAGAAAAGCATTGTCTTTTTATTGTAAATGAATTACAATAGCTGCATGGAGCAATCAGTGCAGCGCCGGACAACGAAATACACCGATCGAGTGATCGCGATTCTTCGCCAGCTGCAGCATGCCACCAACGCCGAGATTGCGGCCGCACTACGTCATGACTACCCCCGTGTCAGCGCGACTACTGTACACCGCATTACCCAGCGGTTGCAGGCGGATGGGGTAATTGGTCTTGCACCAGCAACGGCGCACGGCTGCCTGCGCTACGATAGTAATCCTGTGCCGCATGACCACTTTGTCTGCAGCTCCTGCGACGGCCTACACGATATCACCATCGCACCAGCGCTGCGGCATGAGCTTGCGCGGCAGGTAGCAGACTGCCTGGTCGATGGGCCACTCATCATTACTGGCACATGCCACCCCTGTCATCACGATAATCATAATTCATAAGGAGAAAAATCATGGCACTATACAATACCACTACCAAGCAAGAATTTGAGGAACATGCTCTTCAGAGCGAGCGGCCAGTGCTGGTCGACTTTTGGGCACCGTGGTGCCCACCGTGCCGCGCAATGGCACCACTGCTTGAGCAGATTGCTGAAGAGACGGAGTTCGACGTTGTCAAGGTCGATACCGAAGCAAGCCAAGACAATGCAGCGCTTGCCTTGCAGCACCAAGTGCAGAGTATCCCCAACATGAAGATCTTCAAGAGCGGTGCTGTGGTGGCGGAGCTAGTCGGCATGAAGCCAAAGCAAGTACTGATTGATGCCTTGCAACAAGCAGACGCCTAAATTTACCCTCTAACAGATTTCCTCCTCAGGACCAGCACAGATGTGCTGGTCCTTTTGTTATGGATTCGCTAGCAAAAGTGAAGTGGACTTGATAGTGCGCAATGAGATAGAGCTTAGCGTAGTAAAAATAAGCGCTAGGCAACAACGGAGCGTACGCGTTGTATGACCTACTTAGATATAGAGTATAATGACAGTATGCGTCAAGAAAAAACACTCCTACCAATCTGTCAAGCGGGCGATCCGGTGCTGCGTGAGAAAGCGAGGCACGTGAGCCGCGAGGAAATCACCACTCCAGCGGTACAGCAGCTTATTGCAAATATTAAGCACACCGTGGCGGAGAGAGACTATGGGGTTGGGCTGGCTGCACCCCAAGTGGGGCAGGCCTTGGCGCTGAGCGTCATTGCTATCAAGCCAACGCCAAACCGCCCAGACCGCCAGCCATTTGAGCAAGTTATCATAAATCCATCATACACTGGCATTGGCCAGACAACGGGCATGTGGGAGGGCTGCGCCAGTGGTGATGAGGGGCGGCTCTTTGCACAGGCGCAGCGCTACCAACAGATCAATGCTCAGTGGGATGATGAGCGGGGCGAGCATCATACTGCGGTGCTGGATGGCTTTGTTGCTCATGTCTTTCAACACGAAGCTGACCACTGTCAAGGCATACTTTTCTTTGACCGGGTGGCAGATACGACGACCTACATGACGGCAGCAGAGTATCGCAAGCGCGTCGTGCGGCGGTAAGTTGCATTTTTAAGCCCCGCTCCGCTCGCTTCTCTCAAGATCAGTGATTATTCGCCAAAAACGATTGCTTAACTTGCTGGTAGGCGTCGCGGAACGGCACACCTTTTTCCACCAATTCATTGATTTTGGCAACAGTATAGAGTTCATCGGTCATCGCCTCAGCCAATCGGTCAGTGTTGGCTTCCAGCTCGCTTACGCAAAGCGCCAAAACCTCTAGCGTATTGAGGGCCGAAGTGAAGGCATCCATGGTGATCTTTTTGGTTAGTTGTAAGTCACGGTGATAACCACTGCCAGCACCTGTCGAAATAGCTTGGAGTTGCAAAGCGTAGTTCGGATAGGCGTGGGCAGTGGCACGCATGATCTCGAAGACATCATAGTTACGCTTGTGCGGCATGATGGACGAGCCCGTGGTCATGGTGACGGGCAGCTTGAAATAGTTAAACTCCTGCGAGGTAAATAGCAACATGTCTTCAGCAAATTTGCCAGCAAAGACCATAATTGGGTTGAGCGCCTGTACGGCAATCAGTTCAAAAACGCCGCGCGACAGGCCACAGTACATGGGGTTTTCCTGCACTTTGGCGAAGCCTAGTTCGCGAGTTGTCATCTGGCGGTCAAGTGGTAGGGTGACGCCAAAGCCAGCAGTACTACCCAGCGGGTTTTGGTCGATGGCGGCAATGCTGTGTGCGACCAATTGCCGGAGGTCATGAAACGCATCGTGATATGAGCCAAGCCACATACCGACGGTAGTAGGCATAGCTTTTTGGGTATGAGTATAGCCAGGCATTTCAGTTTGACCGATGGCGGCAATTTTGCCAGCATAGGCCTGAGCGACTGTCTCCAATGTGTCCACTACTGCTTCAAGTTCTGTTTTGATGAACAGTCGCATCATCACCAAAGCTTGGTCGTTGCGGCTTCGGCCGGTGTGAACCTTTTTGCCAATCGGTCCGAGTTTTTCTGTCAGATATAGCTCAATGGCAGTGTGGCCATCTTCGTGTTCGCTAGTGAGGATGAAGGCACCGGTTTTCCACTCGTTAAGTAGCTCGTCCAAGGCCGCTGCCAATTGTTGATATTCATCGCTAGTCAGCACGCCAATTTTTTCTAGCATGTGAGCGTGTGCTTTGGTGGCGGTAATATCGTGACCGAGTAAGTGCTGGTCCAATACCTGATCATCGCCAACAGTGTATGCCTCGACCAATGGATGGAGTGAGCCAGTTGCGGTTGATTGCCATAGTTTATTTGCCATATGAGTATGCTCCTTCAGCTGTTCGCTGACTTAATGAATATAATTCAATGAATCCGGCGGACGAATTCTGGTTGAATGCGTCGTTGGAATCAAAGGTTGCAAGATTGATATCAAACAACGAATGTGGTGAGTCTACACTGACGACGGTGATGGTACCTTTGTACAGGCGAACCGTCACTGTGCCGGTGACTTTTTGGTTCTGATCATCAATATAGGCATTGATGTGATGGACGGCTGGCTCGTACCACTGAGCTGCGTAGGTGAGGTAAGCCCATTTTTTGTCCATTTCGGCTTTGAGCTCATTTTCAACACGGGTCGATACCAATTGTTCAAGTTTTTGATGAGCAGCAATCAAGATGGCAGCGCCAGGGTTTTCATAGACGCCGCGTACCTTCAGCCCAACTAGTCGATCCTCAATGAGGGTTGATACGCCGACGCCGTGTTTGCGGCCAATCTGGTTACAGTGTTGGATGAGTGCCTGGAGTGAAAAGTGACGGTTATCGACAGCGACGGGCACGCCTTTAATGAATTCAATGGTGATATCTTCGGCTTCGTCTGGTGTGTATTTAATGGTCGAGCACCAATTGAGAATGGCGTGGTAGTTTGGCTTAAGTGAGGGTGATTCAATTTCGCCGCCTTCGCTGGTGATGCCCCACATGTTTTCATCGGTCGAATAAGGCGATTCCTGAGTATGTGGCACGGGGATATTGTGCTTCTTGGCATAGGCAAGCTCTTCCTCTCGGCCCATACTCCACTCACGTACTGGTGCTAAGATCTTGAGCTTAGGGTTGAGCGTGGTGATGTAAGTTTCGAAGCGAACTTGGTCGTTGCCTTTACCAGTGGCACCATGTGCGATGACTGTGCAGTTGTACTTTTCGGCATATTCGACGGCTAATTGCGAGATGATGATGCGCCCCAGTGGCGTGCAGAGGGCATAGCCACCTTGGTAATCAGCATTGGCTTTGATGGCCAGTGATAGTAGCTCATCAGCGAAGCGGTCGCGAGCATCAACCGTGATGGTTTCTATAGCGCCGAGCATTTTGGCCTTTTCGGCGATGGCGTCGAGATCATCAACCGTCTGGCCAATATTAACAGTCAGGGTGATGACGTTGCAGTTGTACTTTTCTTGTAACCATGTGAGCATGACGGAGGTGTCGAGGCCTCCTGAATAGAGTAAGAGGCACGTGTCAAACTCGCCATTTGTCGCCTCGTGGCTGGCAACTTTAGTGTAGTGAGGTGTGTCGTGATTCATATCCTTCCTTTCTATAAATAATTAAAAAGAGCCGCTCGGATGAGGGCTCTTTCGTTGGTTTTATACTATACGACTAATTAGCCCTCTGAATCAGAGCGGCGACGACGAGCAACGATAACGATGTTGTGTCGATATGTCATACTAACACCATAGCACACCGTGCATATTTTTCACAATACTTTTACGTAAATCTTAAAAATTACCTCTTCCAGTGTTAGTTTCTCCTCACTCACACTCCCCCGACGGAACACTATAAGGGTCGACGTCTCCCAGACATCGACCTCTTGCGTTGGGCTGAAATCGATCATAACGATCGATTTCACACTCCATCGGATGAAGTGTAAGTGAGGAGTTTGAGAGAGCGGTGAGATTTTGAGATTCAAGCACTTTTCATATAAAATTATGATGCGCGACAATAGTCGTATACATTGGTATGATGGAGATAAAATTGTGTAGCAATATAACAAAGAAGCGCCTAGCATGGACGTATGAGTGGACGAGTAGTGAATATTCTCCTCGTTGAAGACGAACCAACCCTCCGCACTGGTACTGAGCAGTTCCTCACGCAGCGCGGTTTTACGGTGCTGACGGCGGCCAGCGGCGAGGAAGCGCTGGAGCAATTTGCCAAGGCAGATGTGATTGTCCTGGATATTATGCTACCAGGGATGAGCGGCATTGAAGTA
>CAURVP010000015.1:0-26869 GCA_963528475.1 uncultured Candidatus Saccharibacteria bacterium
TCACTGCACCAGGCCGTGCCACCGAACGGACAAACTGCCCTGCCTCGATCGCATTGCGGCATACCTTCACCTGGCAGCCACGCCGGCGGGCAGCGGGCGCAAGATATTTCTCTGTCTCGCCGCCAACCGTCACTACCCAATCAAGCAAATGCGAGTCGCAGGCCATGCCCAGCTTCTCGTGCTCGGCCTGGCTTGAGGCACCGAGCTCATTCATGTCACCAAGGATGGCGATCCGCTGCGGTGCCTGCGCAAAGCTATAGAGCGTCTGCAGAGCAGCCAGCGCAGCAGCCGGGCTGGAGTTATATGTATCATCGATAATTGTTGTATCACCAAGCCCCAGCAGTGGATTCATCCGCCCAGGGACAGGCTTGATCAGTGCAAGGCCCTTCACTACTTCATCTGGTGTGCAGCCATAAAGCAAGGCCGCTGCGACGGCACCAACGATTGGCCGTAGGCTGTGCTCACCCACCACGTTAATGGCCGCCGCGAATGGCTGAGCAATGTTTGGTGGAGCAATAATCCCCCCACGATAGCCTACCTCAGCATCAAAGTTCTGCTGTTCGAAGCGATACTCAGCGAGGCCAGTTGTGCCATATGTACTAAAGTGTGGAGTGGCAATCAGGTCAGCAAAACGCCCCTCAATATCATCGCGGTTGATCAGCACTCGGCGTGCATACTGCGTCACGGAGAGCTCCTCTTGCGCAACTGCTTCAATTGAGCCAAAGAACTCCATATGCTCTGGCGTTACTGCTGTCACTAAGGCAAGGTCAGGCCGGAGGTAGCGGCCAAAATCGGCAATCTCCCCTGGCCGATCAGTGCCAAGCTCTTGGACAATCACATCGACATCAGCTGGCTGAGCAACCCGTCGCCGGGCTGCTGCAAACACCTTAAGCCAGGCACTAATGCTGTGCACCTTGCTAGGGTAAGTCACGCCAAGAATGCCACACGGTGCCGAGAGATTGGTATTATGGTTGTTATCAAGCATGCGCACACGGTAGCGCTGCGATAACAAGGTAGCCACCGCTCGCTTAGTACTCGTCTTGCCCACGCTCCCCACCACTACAATTAGTTTGACCTCTGGATGGGCTTGAAAATACCGGCTCACATACGTCTCGAGCCGCTTTTGGATAAACTTTTTGAACATATCTTTATTTTATCAGAAACAGACGGGAATGCTACTGGTTGATTCTCCCGCTTGTTTGTGCTTGAATAGAGGGAGTCGTGGGGATATAGCTCAGCTGATAGAGCGCAGCATTCGCATTGCTGAGGTCGAGGGTTTGAATCCCTCTATCTCCACCAGGTGTTATTATTTCATTTCTTTATTGTAAGTTATATCGAGAGCTATCATGTCAAGCAATAAAATGATCAGTGTGTTCTCAGATAAGCCGAAGACTAATGCTCATTATCATGCGATAGATAGTTATGTCATGGCGCTGGGTAGTATTCGAAAAGAATTTCGCGCGCAAGTAAGCTATGCGGTTAATCGAAAATTTCTCTGGATGTGGGCGTATGAGAAAACCGCTGATGGCACGCTTTATATCAATATCACCTTGGATCACCCTGAGGATTATCCTGGTATCCATAGAGTCACTCAAGTCAGCCGACATCGATGGAATCATCATGTTGAAGTAAAATCTCTTGAAATAGCAACAAGTGAATGGCTCAGAGAATTGCTAAAAAAGGGCGTGCTATTCGCTTCACAGTAGCTAAAGATATCGGTATCTTATTTCTTTTGCAATAATCTCGCATTTGCAAGCCCATCACTCAATGAGGCCGGGATGCTTGAGTCCTTGCCTTCGGCCCATTCACACACTGACGCAAAATATCTGTTGTATGCAACACGAAAGACCAAGTTATCGAGCGGGTAAGAAGGCTGCGTGTGCACTGCAGATGCAGCCTGGTCGGTGTACAACACCTCACTACCATTTTCGTGGAATAGTCGCAGAGTACCAGATCCGTTACGATAGCAGAATTCTGCCACCCCTTCCGTCCCTTCGACGCGGAATTCGAGAGAGCGCGTTGCCCTGCTGATCGATGTTGTGCGTATCGCCACACGTGCCTGATTCATTACGAATGAACAATCAAAGCACTCGTCAGATGGCCGCTGTCCTTTTGGCATTGTTCCGTGCCACGACCCGCGCCTTGTTTCTGCGCTGCATTGAAACTCTTGGACACTTGAATAGTTGCCGCCGAGCAAGAACACGGCGAGGTCAAGAAGGTGGCTTCCCATTGCCATACGCTGCCCACCGCCAAGATCTGGCGTTGTCATCCATGATGGTAGCGAATCCGCCCGTAAAGCAGCGGTGCGTTCAAAGAGGTCAATTGAGCAAATATCACCAAGCGTACCCTCGTTGATCATCTTGGCAACAATCTGAAATTGCTCGAGGCCACGAAGCTGGAAATCAACCATGCAACGATTCTTGACGGCATCAAAATATGGAAGCGACAAGTCGTCGCCACAGACTGGCTTTTCTGCCAATATAAAACACTGTTCGTGAGCAAGCCGCTCCCAGTACTCATCCCGACAGCAAACTGGTGTTGTCAGACAAACGATATCAGGTGACTTTACCATTACATCATCAAACGATGCAGCAAGATCTTTGTTGTATCCATGAGCCTGTAGATGCTGTGCGGCGCGTTCCTTTGTCGAGCCAACGACGCCAACGACTTCTACCTTAGGAAGGAGACTTAACCCCGCAAGATGTGTTCGTATACCGACGCCAGTACCGATTATTGCAACTTTCATTAAAAGTCCTCCCTTAGCGAACTACATTCTATTGGCAGACAAGATACTGCTCAAAAACAATACGGTGTTGGCACTAAAAATGAATAATTCCAAAATGGTGGATCTTGCAGGATTCGAACCTGCGACCTCACGAATGTGAATCGTGCGCTCTAGCCAACTGAGCTAAAGATCCATGGTGGAGCATACCAGATTCGAACTGGTCACCTCTTCGCTGCCAGCGAAGCGCTCTAGCCAAATGAGCTAATGCCCCGTCTGCTATAGACTATAGCAAAAAATCACCTCTTTGACTAGAGGTGATTTGCCGGTAGCTGCTACGCGCCCACCCTGGGGCACAATGTTTGTTTTGGCACGATGTTTGTGTTTGGACGCAACGGTACCCCTTTTTGCGTACCAGCTTGTCTTTATTATGCACCACCCTTTTACAAAACACAAGCAGTTCGCCGATTAATTGTTGCATTTTATGATCAAGCCGTTTTGGTTGTTATATAGATATCTCGAACGTGTTTGTATTTTACAAAAGCAAAACACCACCGATCTTGGTGGTGTTGATGTGTCGCGAGGCATCATATCTGGTGCGGACGAGAAGACTTGAACTTCCACGAGCGCAATGCTCACCAGCCCCTCAAGCTGACGCGTCTACCAATTCCGCCACGTCCGCATATCTCGCGACACTGTTGATTATACCGCATGTTAGGGGGTTTTGTAAACATCCCGCGTGGTAACTGTCCAACGGAGGACGTCTGCGTAGCGATCTGCGCCCGAAACGAGCGTATCGCCCTGCTGGATGGCCTGGACGCCAGGGCCTGTAGCATACACACTAGCCGACCGATAGAGGCCAATCGCCGGCACATCGCTATACCACTGCTCGGCAAACGCTTTGTACTTGGCAGCACGCAACTTGGGCTCGAGACGCGTCCGGGCGCTGGCCAGCGCGGCATCTGCGGTGCGACTCGTGTAATTGACGAAGTTATAGCCCTGGTAGCCAGTCTGAGAGGAGTGCCAATAAGCGTAGACATCGGGGTCGGCACCAATTGCCAGCTCATAGAGCAAAACATCGTAGCTTCGCCCCTGTAACGTCCCTTGGACAAAGGTGGATGACGTTGCCGAGCGGTCGATCACTTGCTGCGTCACCGCGACGCCAAGCTGCTGCCATTGCTCCATTACCTTGGCGAGGACCGCTTCGTACTCTGCACCCTTCGTAGTGGTGATCATAATCTCTAGCTTTTGGCCATCTTTGCTGCGAACTTTGCTACCATCGGCGAGCTTCCAGCCTGCTTCGTCCAGCATTGCAGCAGCCTTTGTCTTGTCATGCTTATCTGCAGATGGTGTATTGATACCTCCAAGCTGACTGGGGATAAATGGCCCGTCAAGGCGCTGCACCCCCTCACCCAGCGAGGTGCGAATCGCAGCGGTGTTGGTGCCTAATTGGAGGGCTTTGCGCACCGCGCGATCTTTGAGGATGGGGTTGGTATTGTTCATGAGCAAATACACTCCGCGGTCGGTTGGTACAGTAGTCGTCGTGTATTGGTTGCGTGGAATATCTTTGCGCATCACAACGGAGAGGTCGGTTGCGCCACTCAGCTCACCAGCTTGCAAAGCCGAGACGATATCTTGCTGCGTGCTATACGCTTGGAGTTCGAAGCGATCAAGCTTGGGTCGGCCACCATAGTAGCCATCAAAGGCAACAACATGCACGGTCTTTGGCCGGCGAGCATTGTTGGTCGATTGCAAAATCTGGAACTTAAACGGCCCACTACCAACTGGCGAATGATTAAACGGCGCCTGGCGCATTGAGCTTGGCGTTGCCGAGCCTAGCATATGCTCGGGCAAAATCGGGAAGGTCAACGCATGTGGGAAGGCGGCATATGTGGCAGGTAGCACGAACTGCACAGTGGTATCGTTGACTGCTTTGGCCTGGACGTCGACCCAATTGACGCGCAAGGGTGAGCGCACCGCCGGGTTCTTGATAAGGTTGATCGTGAAGACAACATCCTTGGCGGTGAGCTTGTGCCCATCGTGCCAACGGACGTCATCACGCAATTGAGCGGTGTAGGTTTTGCTCGCTTCGTTATAGGTAAGACTCGTTGCAACATCTGTGTGGAGCGAACCCTTGGCGTCGTAATGATAGAGCGAGGAAAACATGAGTTGGCTAGCCGAAAGCTCGGCACTGCTGGTTGCAAAGAGTGGATTAAGCGTCTCAATCGGGCCTAGCGCCCCCTCGATATACGTCCCGCCAGTCCCACCAGTTGCCGTCGTCGCGTCGCGGCGGATAAAGATCTGAGCAATAATACCAAGCAAAATCACTGCAATGAGGACAAGCCACAGCACAACCCGCCGCCGGGCTCGACGCAAACTCTCGAAGCGGCTCCCTAAGAACTTGCCGACGTGGCGCGTCGCGCTATCTTCGAGCTGCTTGAGGTCACGGCGTGGTTTCTTGCGGCGAGATGGTACCGATTTCGCTGCTTTGGCTGCTCGCAGCGATTCATCCTCCTGAGGCACAACTGCCGACGAGGTCTCACGGCGCTGGAGGTGCTTCTCCTGCCGATTCGCCATGCTCTACCCCGCAGACGGCAACAAGAGTGCCGCCAAAATAGACCCAACAAAGGTAACCGCCAAGAAGATCGTCGCCTCAAAGAGGTTCTTGTCGAGGCCGCGCCGCGTGGTATAGAGCTCACCCGAGGCACCAAAGCCTGCACCAAGTGTCGCCCCGCGCTGCTGGAGCAAAATAGCCAGGATCATCAAGATGGCCGAGCCAATCATTATTGTTTGTAGAATACTATCAAGATTCATGTTGTTCCTCCTGCGTGCGCCCATAATTTAGCTCGAGCGCGCTGCTTACTATATAGTTTACCAGACTCATGATCAGGCCTGTCAAGATGGAGTGAAGAAACGTCATCTTGAGGCCTGGCGCTAGTATCAACGAAATATAGACCATAAAGCCATTAACAACGACGGTGAAGAGGCCTAGTGTGACGAGAATAGCGGGAAGCGATAGGATGATGGCAATCGGCTTAAAGACTGCATTGACGACTGAGAAGATGAGCCCAGCCAGCAAAAACACGGCAATGCTCATATCGGGTTGGACGCCAATATAGCCTGTACCAAAGATACGCACGGCAATCCACAGCCCAAGTGAATTTAGCACCCAGCGGATAATAAAGGCAAAAAATTGTCGTTTCATTTGCTCTAGTATAGCGGTTTTTTACCATTTTGTCGATAAGCTGGCGCTGAGATTATCGTGGCCGCTCGGCGTAATGAGAATGTCATCTTCAATCCGGACACCAATGCCCTCCTCTGGAATGTAAATTCCTGGCTCGACGGTAAGCACCATGCCAGCGCGTAGCACCCGCGGCGCACCCAGGCTGTCGTGTGTATCGACGCCAAGCCCATGGCTGGTGGCATGTGGATAGTAGCGCCGGAAGGTGGCTTGATCGTGACGATCGCGTAGGAGACCAAGCTGCTGCAAGGCATCGCGCATAATGTCGTCGCTCTGCTGGATGTAATCAGCCACAGGGAGATTTGGCTCGAGCAGCTCTATGATGTGTTGCTGCGCCCGCACCACTGCAGTGTGGACATCCTGCTGGCGCTGCGTCGGCTCAATGCCATAGGTGCGAGTGATATCCGCGCAATATCCGTTGACCCGCGCCCCGACATCGATCAGCACCATATTCTCAGCAGTAAGCGGCCCTGCATTATGGCTATAGTGCAAAGTACAAGCGTTAGCACCACCAGCGACAATCGGGCTATAGGCATGGCGGGCATTATGACGTCGGAATAGGTAATCAAACTCCGCCTCACACTCATACTCATGCTGACAGTGTGGCAAGCGCTGCTTAGCTACCTCAAAGGCCTCGATAGTCAGCGCAATTGCCTGGCGCAGCGCAGCAATCTCCTCCGGCTGCTTGATGGCCCGTAGCTCACGAAGCTGGCGGAGACACGACTGGACTGAGGGAAAGATCCGCTGCAGTACTTTGCTCAGGTCACGCGAGGCCGGGTTGAGCATAAAGCCGTAGTCGGTGCGGTCATTCACCTCATATACAACTGTGTGGCGCTTGGCAAGTTGGCGTAGCTCTGCCTCAAAATCGTGGGCGTCAATCACTGCATCAGCACCACTGATCCGCTTGGCTTCCTCACTGCTGAGTTCACCAACGAAGGTCTGCTGCACCGCATCGAGATGAGGCCGCACGAGTGTTGTGCGGCTCCGTCGTCCATCGATAATCAGCTTCCAGCCTGGCCGCTCAATCCCACTAAGCCACCAAAAGTTCGACTCCTGCTGAAATGGCGCTGGCTCATCGCCACTGCCCTGCACTTCGTCATACGCAGTCAATACTGCCAGCCCACCCGCAAGCGCATCAATGCAACGCACTCGATTCTGACGAAAGTCGATCATGACCGCTTAATACCTCGCAGTACCTCTGTCAATTCTGCCGGGAAGAGGATCATCGTCTTCTGGCTTGGCTCGGCACTAATGCGCTCAAGTGTCGTGAGCGTACGCAGGTTGATTGCCCCTGGGGTGTTAGCAAGAATCTGAGCAGCCTCTGCAAGGGTCTCTGCAGCGGCTTTTTCACCATCGGCATTGATGATGTTAGCCCGGCGCTCACGCTCGGCTTCGGCTTGCTTAGCCATAGCGCGCTTCATATCGCCTGGCAGCTCGATGTTCTGAATCTTCACATTCTCAACGTCAATCCCCCACTTATCAGTCTCGGCATCGACAATCTCTTTGATCTGCTGGCTAAGCTCTTCTCGCTTGGCAAGCAGGTCGTCCATGTCAATGTTACCCGTCACATCACGCAGCGCTGCCTGAGCAAACTGGCTGGTAGCGTAGATGTAGTTCGTCGTCTCGAGGACGGCCTTTGGCGCATTAATGACACGGAAGTACACCACAGCGTCCACACCAACCGTCACGTTATCTTTCGTAATGACCTCTTGCTTCGGCACATCGATCGGCGTCGAGCGGACATCGACCATCATAATCGTCTGAAAGATTGGCACCACTACGCGTAGGCCCGGTGCGCGCTGACCCGAGAAGCGCCCAAGTGTTAGCACCACACCGCGCTGGTATTGATTCACCACCCGAATCCCGCTCAGCATGAAGACAATCGTCGCCACGATGATGCCGATAATGATATATTCCATATTCCTCCTTTGGACTAGCTTATTGCTTTTATCATACCACATTGTGGCAAAATAGCGAGATGAGGCTGTCTTGCTATCTCACAATAGGTAGCTGGGTATCAGATCAGATATAATTTGATTACCGAAACCGACAGCCCTTCGACGTGCCAGCCCATTTCCGGTATACTAGACGTAGCTATGCCTGAGCCAGATTCGTCATCGTCATCACGCCAACCACTGGCCGAGCGGCTACGTCCACAGTCGCTCGATGCCGTGATAGGCCAGACACACTTACTGGGCGATACCGAGATTTTGCGCCAGGTTGTTACAAAGAAGCAACCCGTGAGCCTCATCTTTTGGGGGCCACCAGGTACAGGCAAGACGACGCTGGCGCGGATTATTGCTCGCGAGGTGGAGGCTGAGTTTATCGAGCTCAGTGCCGTTACCAGTGGCAAGAAGGACGTCGAGCGGGTTATCCAGCACGCCCGGCAAAATTGGAATCTTGGCCTGCGTACGATACTCTTTGTCGATGAAATACACCGCTTTAATAAGGCGCAGCAAGACGCTTTTTTGCCTCATGTTGAGTCGGGGCTGATTACGTTGATTGGTGCGACGACTGAGAATCCAAGCTTCGAGGTTATTACACCACTACTGAGCCGGATGCGCGTACTCGTCTTGCAACCGCTAAGCAAAGACGAAATTCACGCTATTCTCCAGCGTGCCATCACTACTTTGGGTAAGACAGAGTACGTCACGCCAGAGGCGCTCGATTATCTCGCCGAGCTATCGGGCGGCGATGCCCGAGTGGCGCTCGGTAACCTTGAGCTTGCCCTGAGTCTCGCTGAGACAGTGACGCCTGATACCGTTACAGCTGCTGCCCAAAAGAAGCTCCCGGGCTACGACAAGCAAGGCGAGATGCACTATGATGTGATCTCGGCCTTCATCAAGTCGATGCGGGGTAGCGACGTCCGTGCCACCCTCTATTATCTGAGCCGAATGATCGACGCTGGCGAAGACCCAAAGTTCATTGCTCGGCGCATGGTGGTATTCGCCAGTGAGGACATCGGGCTGGCAGGTAATGGTGCGTTATCTCTAGCGGTCGCGACCTTCCAAGCGGTGGAGCGGGTTGGCTTGCCTGAGGCCCGCTACAATCTCTATCACTGCGCCACAGCGCTTGCTCGCTCGGCTAAATCGCGCGAGATCACCGACCTTATGCACGAGGCAGAGGCTCTTGCTAGCCGCTATGCCGACACACCAGTGCCACTCCATCTGCGCAACGCTCCCACTAAACTTATGAAGGAACTCGGCTATAGCAAAGGTTATCAGTGGCAGGCAAACTTCCAACATGAGAAGGGATTTTTGCCAGATGAGGTAGCCCGGCAATATAACGGCACCACGTAGCAACGTGAGACTCGGAGCGCCTTGCTTCTTCCAGGGCTACTGCTGCGCTACCCCGAGCTGCTCATCTTTGAGTGCTGCGTATACCCCATTCGTCCAACCAAAGCCATCTTGCAGGGGATACTCCCCGCCGCCGCCTGCACTGGCGGTGACAACATCATACTTCTCGACCATTTTGCGCTTCTGGGCAAAGACAGCTTCATTGGTGGCAAGCCAGCGATCGCGAATGGTTGATGCCAGTGTGTCATAGCCATAATTGCGCAGCCCCACAATAGCAAACCACTGCAGTGGTGCCCAGCCGTTGGGGGCGTCCCACTGCTGGCCATTAGTGATGAGGGTTGAAAGAAGTCCACCTGGCTGCAAAAAGTCTTTCTCGAGCCGTTGCGCTACCACTGCAGCTTGCTCATCAGTCGCAATTCCCACATATAGTGGCGTCACCGCGGCAAGCGTGAGTCGCCCCGTGGTCTGACCAGTGGTGATAGCATAATCCTCAAAGAATTGCGTGGTAGGTTGCCAGCAGTAGCGGCGAATTGCCCGAGCTCGGCGCTCGGCCGCTGCCTCGAAACGCCGCGCCAGGCGACGCTGCTTGATGAGTCGGTAAGCCTCGGCGATCGTCATTTCGAGCTGGTAGAGGAAGCAATTAAGGTCGACCGGCACATACTTTGTCGTCTCGATAGTCTGAATCTGACAGGGGTCAGCAAACCACCGGCTGCTAAAGTCCCATCCACTCTCGGCTGCTGCCCGCAGATCAAGGAATGTCCGCGTCGTATGCGCCGAGGCTGCGTGATGCGCCGTATGGACATCTTCGCGATGCGACTCGGGGCGTGGTGTGGTGCGGTTATCATAGTAACGATTGAGTGGTGTTCCATCAGGCATAACAGCGACGCGGAGATACGCTGGGTACTCAACGGCCTTGGCTTTCGCAATCTGGCGACGACCTTTCATCCAAAAGCGATACTCAGCAAGAAGGCTTGGCAAAAACTCTGCATAGACCCGCTTGCCTCGGTGACGTGCCAGCAGCTGTACCATCGCTGCAAACATGGGTGGCTGCGACCGACTCAAGAAGTATGTCCGATTGGCCGTGGGGATCATCCCAAATTTACGTAGCATATAGGTGTAGTTGCGTATCATGTGCTCGATAGAGCGCCAATGCCCATCCGCTGCTAGGCCAAGCATAATGAAATACGTATCCCAATAAAACAACTCATCAAAGCGTCCACCTGGCGTCATATATGGATATGGTAGCGCAAGGAGTGAACCCCGATTCTTGCGGTTGCGCCGCTCGAGCTGCCGCCAGAGCTGACTCACATGTTGGCGCGCAGTAGTGGTGTCGGTTGGTTGGTAACTCGAGGCCGGGTACACTGTGGTAGAAAAATGCTGCCCAACGAAGGTCGCAAGGTCAAAACCGGGCTGCCGACGCTGCCGACGATACCGCGCCATAATCGTCCGGGCTGGCTTGATGGGTGTCATATCGACAAACGCCTTGCCGTCACCATAAATCTGCTGCGTCTGCACCTCATCAAAGAGCTCGCTGAGCGTCTCCTCAGGTGAGCTTGGCGTCGGACGCACGAGCTCTACCGTCTGCACCGCAGCGGCTTTGGCACTCTCTTTGGTGTCTTTGGTAAGAGCAATGATTTTCGCAGCAAAAGCGCGGCGGACGTTGTGCATGATAGGCAGTTTCTCCCTATGATGTTATGGTTGCTGTTTGGCGGCGCGTTTGCGCTCGTTGGCATCGAGATATTTCTTGCGGAGGCGAAGGGCGTGCGGCGTGACCTCAAGGAGTTCATCATCTTCGATAAAGTCAATCGATTGCTCAAGGCTCAGCTGGGTGTGAGGCGTCAGCTGGACGGTGCCGTCGCTTGATTTGCTGCGCATATTGGTAAGGTGCTTGGCCTTACAGACATTGATCTCAAGATCGTCTGGGCGGTTATTAAGGCCAACGATCATCCCGGCGTACACCTCTGTCCCCGCTCCGACGAAGAGCTCACCGCGCGCTTCGGCCGCTTGCAAGGCATATGGTGTGGTCGTGCCTGGCTCAAAGGCGATCAAAACACCGTTGCGCGTCCGCGGCAATGCACCACCAACTGGTTGGTAGCCATGCGGCAGGCTATACATAATCACTGTCCCCTTTGTATCTGTCAGGAGGCGGTTACGCAGACCAATCAATGCTCGGGTTGTAATGGTATACGTCATCCGCGCTGCGCCACTGGTGGTTTGCTCTTGTTTGCGGAGCTCCGCTTTGCGCTTACCAAGCTCTTGGCTGACAACACCGACAAACTCAGGACCAACCTCAACCAGTAGCTCTTCAACTGGCTCTTGCTCACTGCCATCCTTGGTGATCGTCACAACTTCTGGTCGTCCAACCTCGAATTCGTAGCCTTCACGGCGCATTGTCTCGATCAACACACTGAGGTGAAGCTCGCCTCGCCCCGATACCACAAAGCCAATACCAGACTCGGCCACTCGCAGCGCCACATTAGTCTCGAGTTCGCGCTGGAGACGATCGCCAATCTGCCGGCTGGTAGTGAATTCACCCTCGCGACCCTTCATCGGACTGGTGTTCGGTCCAAGATACATGCTAATAGTAGGGGCCTCGACTGCCATGACAGGTAGTGCCTCTGGTTGGTCGCGGCTCGCGAGCGTCTCGCCAATGTGCGCCTCGGCTGCACCAACGATGTAGACAATGTCACCCGCGCCTGCCTCGCTCACTTCTTCTTTGGCGAGGCCGCGGCTGATGAAGAGCTTATCGATCTTAGCATTGGTAGTCGTACCATCTGTCTTGATAAGCGTTAGCGCTTGGCCACGCTGAGCTACCCCGCGATGGATTCGGCCAATCGCATATTTGCCAAGGAAGGTATCGTACTGCAGGGCCGTCACGAGCATTTGGAAAGGCCCATCTGCCACCTGCGGCGCTGGGATGTGCGAGATAATCGCTTGGAAGATCGGTGCCAGGCTGGCTGGCTGGCTGGCATCACTTGGCAGTGCCGCCCAGGCTTTGCCTTCGCGCGCTACGGCGTAGTACACCGGGTATTTGAGCTGCGACTCGTCGGTAGCAAGCTCGAGGAAGAGATCGGCCAGCTCGTCCTCCACCTCTGCAATGCGCCGCGCAGGCTTATCGATCTTGTTGATAATCACGACCGGTGTTAGACCAAGCTCAAGCGCTTTACTCAGGACAAACTTCGTCTGTGGCATCGGGCCTTCCTGCGCATCTACCACGAGGAGTACACCATCAGCCATGTTAAGCGTGCGCTCCACCTCGCCACTAAAATCAGCATGGCCGGGCGTGTCAATGATGTTGATCTTGTAGTCGACTGCTGACTCAGCATCGGCAGGCTGGTAGTAGACTGTCGTTTGCTTGGCAGTGATAGTAATGCCACGCTCACGCTCCTGCTCGCCACTGTCCATGATGAGAGTCTGAGCCATTTCGGCTTGATTACTGCGGAATGTATTGCTCTGCTTAAGCAGGCCATCAAGCAGCGTTGTTTTGCCGTGGTCGACGTGGGCAATAATTGCAATATTACGAATATACTGTGGATCTGTCATGACATAAAATAACGGCCCGAATTATATCAGACCTTCCTTACTGCTTATAGTATCATACTGGCGACTGGTTTGCCTAGGGTAATGTGCATAATCGCGGTGCATAGTGCAGAGCCTCACCGCGTCGTATCTTGTCACTGTGCGACCACTGTTATTGTCAGGCGATCGAGCAGGTCATCCACTGTCTCTGCCGTCGCAATTCGACGCCAGCCACGCGCCCCGACAACCATCCGTAGGTCATCGATCATGCTGACAATGGAGGGCGCAAACTGTTCTCGATAATCAACCGTCTGCAAGCGCTCTAAGAGGCGCTGCCAGCCACCCTGGGCTCGAATCATCCGAATCATAAGCTCATACAAGTTGTAGACCTGGGCCGAATGATCCTCGCGGCCAGTTACGAGCAAATATTGCCGCTCGGTATGGCGCCCAGCCGTGCACTCTCTATCATACCCGTGGTTATAATACCCATACGTTCGCTGCAGTAGCGCAGCGGTATTGGCCTGGATCGCATGCGTAAGCTCAATGAAGGCGGCCGCTCGCGGGTCGCCTGGCTCGAGATCGATCGATATATCAATCGTATACTCCATCACATCTGCTTCCCACTCCTCGCGCTGAGCAATGATGCCACGTGGCGCTGTCTCGCCCAAGCACTGCAATACGTCGATATCCTGAGCATCATACCATGGCTCAGTATCAAGCTGGTGCAATGCATCGTGGAGAGCGAGTCGGTCGTGATAGGTGAGCGGATAGCCCTTCTCGGCAATGATCTGCCGCAGCGCACAGTCGATCATCGCATCATCATACTCCGCCACTGGCTGGCGCAGCTGCGCTACAAAGCGCTCGGCCTGCATGGTGTAGAGCGTCACATCGATCCCCATCACCCCGGCGTCAGAATAGACGATTCCATAGGCTTGGTAGTCAATCGTCTGAAACAACCCTGCCTCAAACAGCTGCCGATGCAGCGTTTGCATCACCAAATGCTCGTAGAGGTGTGCCACGAGATGATCGCCGCATGGCTTAAAGATATGAAACGACTCCATATCTGTATTATACCCTACTACTCCACATTTTGCTCGATTATGCTATACTAGCTATATGATGCTACGAAATGATACACAATGTTCGTCAAGTGATCGCCCCGCAGTACCCCCCCCACGGCCACTACGAGTGGCAGTTGTTGCCCCACCGTGGCTCGCTCTGCCTATCAAAGGCTATGGCGGCATCGAGCTCGTTGTCGAAAGCCTGGTGCGTGCACTGCAGCAACGCGATGATGTCGAGGTAGAGCTCTTTGCCAATGGCGCACGGCGGATGCGCAACGGCACACCAACCCACTCATACTACAAGCGCGAGCTCTTCGATACCATCGATGATCCCTACTATGACGCACCACTTCAAGCCCTCCAGACTCATCTCAATTTTACTCTCCACGCCATCGAAGCCGATGGCCATTTTGATATCATTCACGACCACAACCCCTACATTGGGCCAGCCTTTTTCTCACCGGTGAGCCGCATACCCGGGTTGCCACCAGTGTTGCATACCTTCCATGGGCCACCATTTTCTACGCCGCAGACTATTGAGTCAGGGCAGATGGATAATCGCCCACAGCTCAAATATATGAATCCTGGCCGCCTCTACATGACGTGCATCTCGGAGGCAATGGCGCGCAAAGCCCCACGTGAGATCCGTCCCCATTTGCTACCAGCTGTGCACAACGCTATCGACTGCAACGCCTTCCCGTTCGTCTCGCACAAGCAAAATTACTACATCACCCTCGCCCGCTTCACCCAAGACAAAGGCCAAGCTACTGCTGTAACCTATGCTGCTCAATACAAGAAGCGCCTCCGCATGGCGGGTACTGTGGCAGGAATCGGCAGCAACCGCAAGCTGCTCCTCGAGCTCTCCAACCCACTCACCAACTACCGACGCAACGAAGAATTCCGCTACTATAGCGACCACATCCTCCCAGCCGTTCTCAAGCATCGGCGCATCACTTATGCAGGTAACCTCAGTGGCAAGAAAAAGCTCGACTTCGTGGCTAATGCCAAGGCACTGCTCTTTCCCATCGAGTGGGATGAGCCCTTTGGTATGGCAGTCATCGAGGCGCTGGCTTGTGGCACGCCCGTTGTGGCGATGAAGCGCGGTGCCATGCCCGAGATCATCACCCATGGTGTTAATGGCTTCCTTGCGAGCAACCAAGACGAGTTCTTTGCCTATGCCAACCGGGTAGACGAGATCGACCCGGCCGCATGCCGGGCTAGCATTGAGCAAAAATTCTCTGCCGATATTATGGCGCAAAATTATGTCGAGCGATATCAGGAGGTGATTGCTAGAGCACGGTGGTGAGCATCCTAATATTTCAATTGCCTGTAGTATAACTACCTATACTACTGCAAGTTTTCCTTGCAAGCCTCCGGTAATAACTATGCGCGTTAAATTGTTGGCAAAACAAGTATTTATGTTCGCATAAAATTCAGATGAACATCACGAGGTTGACTATCCCTGTGAATCTGAGGAATGGGAGTTAGACGTGTACACTTCCAACGATTTTGAATATGAGAACGTCAATCATACCGAAATATGTATGGTGACGGTCGCCACACTATCCCCGGGTTTTGGGTTATCGCTGCTAGAATTACTTTCGTTGACTTTGGTTGCCATCAGAGTTCATGAATATTGGCCAAATACTTTAGTTTGACCAATTGACATGCTAGCGGCGTTTGTATCTCCGTTCGATGTAAGCCATAACATAGCACCGTCGGAAGAAATAGACGAAACCGAAATTTCGTAGCCTTGCTTTCTAGTTACGGTTGTTTCAGCTAAAATTATGTCCTCTTCCGGTAGAATCATTGTTGCACTTTCGAAGATCTGTGACAATTGAATATTATCTGAATGTAATTATACGGGGCAATATGACATAGAGTCAAGTTAGCGCGCATCTTAATAGAAGAAAGGCAACTATCTTCGGCTAAGACAGCTACAGAAGCTATTTCTTAGAGTGAGGGCTTATATAGCAACTATGGTGCAGGATAAGTAAAGTGAGATCATGCACAGTTTCTGTAGTCAAGTCGTTACCACCCTTTCCAACGCTATGCATCACTTCTTCAAGCCCATATCTTTATAGCGGCAGTATATAGCCGCCAGTATAAGTGCCATTACTATAAAGAATATGACGATATGAACCGCAACGTCTGGTGTCTTACCAGAAATACCATCACCAAATGCAGTATTGATGGAATTATAGATCAACAGTAGCGCTGCAAGTAAGCACACATTGTAGGCAATTTTATATCTGTATTCCATGAGCGTTGTCGCTTTCGTTGCATGTCGTAGATTTAATACGTATACCCTTATTGTACATTATTGATAGGATCAATTTTAGAGGGTGTTGTTACTAACTGGTAGATAATACACTGTAAGCTATCTAGCCATGTCAATTCAGCCTATTCACCTAGTTACATTTTGCAATAAAAAAGCACCTGGCAAAGGTGCATTTGTTCGCATTTTGTATGGTGCGGGTTAGGAGACTCTAACTCCTGGCCTCTTCCATGGCAAGGAAGCGCTCTAACAACTGAGCTAAACCCGCATGTTGCTGAGTTGTATTATATGGAATAGTGCGTAAAATTTCAAGCCCTTTCTTCTATGAATCGTACAATTCGCTCCTGCGCACTTCGTTCCGTCACTATTCTAGGATATGTACGTGCGGCTATTGTGTACTCACCTCTTGCTTTTGGAGGAGCGGAAAGTAAATTATACTCCAATCCTTACTATCTATTAGATAACGCAGAAAAGATATGTATCCTACTCCGCCGCACCAAAGCCACGAATTTTGCCAACGGCCACTCGCTCGATTGTGCTGACGTGGATTGCGTTGCCTTCGTTGCCACCAACGGTGGTGAGCTTGCTATCTTGGTAACGCAGGAGAATATTGACGTGCTCGCCGCGCTGGCTGGTTGTGTCGTAGAGGATGGCATCGCCTGGCTGGGGCGTATAGCCACTATCGGCTGGGTGCCAGCGACCAGTCGTGCGATAGTACGTTTCGAGGCTGCGCACACCAGGGATGCGCCAGCCACCATTGTGTGGGTTGATAAATGGCACGCCCGCCTGCTGGTGCACCCAGCTGACAAAGTTTGCACACCAATCTTGCCGCTCGCCTTGGCTATAGAATGTACCAGGCTGTGGAGTGTCAAATTGCTGATGGGCAGTTGTGATGATCTTCGCTCGGACGGGCGATAGCTTCTTCATATCTATTGCTGGGAACTCCTCTTTTTGCCTAAGCTGTTGGACTGGATAGGGCTGCACGCGGCGTGGTATAAAAAACAAAGCACCATACACAATAGCACTGCACAGTACAATCGCAAGCATAACCCAGAGCGCAAACAGAGCAAGGCGTTGCCAGGAGAGAGGTGTGGACTGACGGAGTGATTTCATAGTGCTTATTATACACAATGTCTTGCTTGTGGGTGAGTAGGTATAGCTTCCTCTATATACAAACACCACTTGATTCGTAATCTCACTCTACAAAGCCAAGGCAACCTCGATTACATCATACCAAAAGAAAAACACCCTCTTGCTATAAAAGAGAGTGTTTTACTGGTGGCTCCTACTAGACTCGAACTAGTGACACAAGGCTCTTCAGGCCTCTGCTCTACCAACTGAGCTAAAGAGCCACAGGCAACACCTGTTGCTCTTTCCTATTGTACTAAAAAACCACTGCTCAGGCAAGAGCTTCAAAGTCTCAATTCTTCTAAGCTTCTCGTTGTCTTGGCTTCCCCTCCTCACCGTATTATCTACCAGGCAACGAAAAATACATTCGCACATACTATGCTATACTGTGCGCCCCATCTTTTGTATAGATGAGAAGGTGTAACAAGACAGGGCGAGCGAAAGAGAGATAGAGACTTTGCACCTCGCAATAAATAGTTAGCCTTTTGCCCTGCAAGGTGCTATAATACAGCCAGCGCGGGTATCGTATAACGGCTATTATGTATGCTTCCCAAGCATGAGACGAGGGTTCGACTCCCTCTACCCGCACCACAAGGAGGATCACACTCAGTATGGGAGTGTGTTTTTATTTCTATGATGTATGATCGTAAGCTTGTTATCGTTCAGAACCCTTATAGCACCCGCCATCGCGAGGTGCAGGCTGGTGTGTTTGACCGGCTCGATGTAGCGGGTATTCCCTACGACACCATAACGACGCGCTATTCGCAGGCAGCGGATAACATTGACGACCTTGCTGGTCGCCTGCCGAATGACGCTCATATTATCAGTGCGGCAGGTGATGGGACGAGTACGCAGGTGGTAAATGCGGGGCTGAGGGCTGAACTTGATGGCGCAGTGTATAGCTTTATTGGTTATGGCAATTGCAATGATTTAGCGAGAGGTGAGCGCAATCCGCTGGCTGTGCTGCAAGGTGACCACTACACCGTTACTCATCAACCACTGTCCGTTAAGGTGAATGGCGAGCTGTGGCGATATGCCCCTGGCTATATGACACTCGGCCTGACTGCTCTGATTGCTAGTGGCTTCGCTGACGCGGCATCGCGCGAACGCATGCGCCGCACACCACCCCGCACCAAGCTTGTGCGCAGCATGGGGCAAGTTGCTACCACCTATCTACGCGCACATGACGCTTACTTGCCACCTTTCACAACCAATCTTTCTACCGAAGAGCAGGCTGGTCTAACAGATGTGATGGTGATCAATAGCCAGCGCATGGGGCGCGTTATCCGCTCGTCGATCGACTACCCGCAGGCCAACTTTTTTGGCTACCATCAAGCAGACTTCTCGTCTGTCTGCAAAAATATTCCCTTTGCTTGCGGCGCCATAGCGGGCCACACACTGGCCGAAAAAATCACTGATATCACGCTCAACTTCCGTGAGCCAGCCACTATCCTCGCCCAGACCGAGGGAGAGCACGCCGTGCTGCCGATGGTATCGACAATTCGCGCGTATAAAGACCCGGCAAAGGCGATTCGAGTTGCACTGCCCCGATCACTAACTACGTTTGGTATGCATCAGCAAGTTTGCTAGGTTATAGTATTCTATTAGTTATGATACTATGCGTTCGGTAGTTTCTTCGGCAGCGAGCCGGTCTAATGCTGCGTGAAGCTCTTCGCTATACTTCCAGTCAGCAAGCGCGAGCATATCAAGGCCCATGTAGCACGTCTCAGGGTCGATATCACTATAGCGCCGATACTCCAATACATCTGCCAACACACTACGGACAAGCTCTGGATTCAGCAGCGCAGCCGCGGATTTCTCATTATCCGAGCTACGGAGCCCTGCTTCGTGCAAGCCTCTCTGTATATCCTTTGCAACATCAGCAGCAAAATCCATTGCTGCGTTGGTCTGGATTGCGTATGCATAACGCTGATGCCCATCAACTGCAGCGCGCTCTTGCCGTTGGCAGCGCGTGCGCAAATCGTGCCAGCGTTGCTGACCCGACTCATCACTAAAGACAAGGAGTGCATCGGCCTTACATTGCCGTTCGTGCTCGCTTGTGAGTGCTGCTATTGAATCAATTTCATCGGTAGTCTTGAGATTTTCCATTCCAATACTATAGCATGTGATTGCACATCTGTATAGTATCCATGCTGGCTTTTATAATGAGGTAGCCATTCATTTCTGATCGACTGCCAACCCCTGCCGAATCTGCACCGCGCGCGCCTCCCCCACCACTGCCGCTAGCTCCGCCTGGCTGGCGCGCATAATGCCGCGCACACTGCCAAACTGCCACAGTAGCTTCTGCTTGGTTTTGGGGCCAACGCCAGGGATGCCATCGAGCGCACTTTTGACGCCGGCTTTGCGCTGCAATGCTGTGTGGTAGCTGACGGCAAAGCGGTGCGACTCGTCACGGATCCGCTGGAAGAGCTTGGTAATGTCACTGGCTGCAAGCGGCGGAGTGGCCACCTGGCTGGTACTACTAGCTGGTTGCTCCTGCACGGCAGAAGCAGCATGGGCCGCCTCTGGCTCATACACCGCGCTGCTACCCCGCAAATTCTTGGAGTGCGCACCAGCGTTGCGCTGCCCCGGGTGGAGATTAATCACATAGACGTCGCCGTCCTCGTAGACGGTAATACCACTCGGGCGCTCCGTCTGCAGCTGGTGAATGTACGCCAGCCCCACCTGCGAGCCAGTTTTGTGCACCAAGATTTCTTCCTCGCGCTTAGCAATGCTGATGATCGGCACATGCGCCCCACGCGCATCACGGGCCGCAATTGCTGCCGCCAGCTGGCCTTTGCCACCGTCAATCAGCAGCAGGCTCGGCGCGCCCCAGCTCTTGATATGGCGCTCACTCAGGCGGCGAAAGATGACATCATGCATATTACCAGTGTCGTCGTTTTTTTCGCTCACTTTAAACTTACGGTACTCGGCCCGATCACTAACACCATTGCGAAACACCACCATGCTAGCTACCACCTGGCGGCCGCTCATGTGACTGATATCGTAACCTTCGATACGGGTTGGTTCGCCCGCGAGCCCCAGCAGCGTGGTCAAGTCCGCCAGGGCCCGATCCTTACTAATAGCCAAAAATTCCTTATCACTAAACATCACCCGGCGCTGCAGCTCCTGCATGGCGCGGAGCTTGTTGCGCAGCTGAGCTGCTCGCTCAAATTCGTGTAACCCCGCGGCCGTCTTCATATCGCGCTCAAGCTTAGCAGCGATTGCTTTGCGGTTGCCTTTGATGTAGCTAATCAGCGTGCGCAGGTTGGCTTTATAGGCTAGCGAGCCGTCGCTGATTTTGGGGCTCAGGCCTAAATCTTCATCCAGCTTTGATTGCCCAGGGCGGCGCTCACGCGTCAGGTACGGGAAGATTGGCCGCAGGTAGCGCAGGGCTTTTTTGAGCACAAAGCCATTGTAGAAGGGGCCGTAATAATCAGCGCCATCGTCCGCCGGGTTGCGCGTAAAGCTCACTACTGGCCATTGGCTCTTCATGTTGATCCGCACAAAGGTCTGCGATTTATCATCGCGCAGCAGCACATTGTAGCGTGGCATGTAGCGCTTGATCATCTCGCTTTCGAGAAAGAGGGCGTCCACCTCACTTTCGGTCTCGATCCAATCCGTATCGTGGATCTCCGCCACTAGCGCCATGGTTTTATTATCTCGTCCGCGCGAATCCTGAAAATACTGCCGCACTCGGTTGCGCAGCACTGCCGCCTTGCCAACATAAATCACCTCCCCACTGGCCGACTTATGAAAGTAGACACCTGGGCTGCGGGGCAGTGTTTTGAGCTTAGTGCGGAGGGCAGCGTTCATACTTCCTATTATAGCGCGAAGCTACTGCTTGCCAGTAAATAGCCGGAACAAATCATCGTGCTCGCCTTGAGCAAGCTTAACGGCCCATTCTCTCGTTTCAAGATCTGCCAAAAGATGTGCTTTAAGCGCAGTTAAACCAAGTTTTTGCCGCGCCTGTTTGACCTTCTCTGCTTGCTCAAGAAAGGCAAAATATTGCTCGCGATATTCCTTTGGGATGTCGCTGATCTTGCCATTTGGCATGACAACGTTCTCGAGCCCTGTTAGTTTCCTTTCATCCTTTTTGCGCACACCAGTAATCGATCGATTCATATACGCACCAAGCTGAGCAACGGGGCCAAGAATATTACAAACTGTTTCCCCGTCTTGTTCAACACGCCAAGGGTCAAGGCTTTCAAGTGGAATCTTCGTTTCGCTGCCAGCAAGACGCCAGTAAAGTTCCTTTTCACCTCCCTCGTCCTCTTTGAGATAGCGATCACCAGTGAAATGGCTCAAACCTTTGAGTGTATTCATCAGTGGGGTGCCATATGGCTTGAGGCCAAATGCCGAAGGGACAAGCAATCCACCCAGCGCATCTTTCATCTCATCTCGATATGCTGCTACTGTACCTGTCGTATGCACTAGTGTGTCGAGATCTCGCACCGTGCCATTACTCTCACGCCGCCGCGGCAGGTAGATATTACCAATCCGTACCACACGATCATCCCAATCGATCTCCTCGGCATGAGTGACTGCGTGTAGACCAAGCCCACCAACCACAGTATAGGGAGCATCTCCCACATCTTCCATCCGATTGTGAAAGTCTGCTGCAACTAATGTGAAATACGAATTGTCTAGGGTTGTTTCTGGGGATCGTTCATACACCTGGTTATACCATACTTTTGTGGGTGTGAGAAGTGTTTTGCATACTATTGTACACTCTGTTGTATTAGTTTTTATCTTGTTCGAATAGTATTCATCGTGCGTTCTATACAGATACGAAATACAGCCGAGCCATTCCTTGGTAGTGCTCACACGCTCTTATCATTATTCTAAAGCCTGGTAAACCTTCTGCCGCAGCACCGGTACAACCTCCGCCTCGAACCATGGGTTACGTGCTCGCCAGCGCGCAGTCAGCGGTGAGGGGTGCACCAGTGGGAAATACTCCGGCAAATACTGTGCAAAATGCGCCACCGTTTTCGTTAAATTTTTCTCTGCCTGGCGGGCAAGATAGTACTTCTGCGCATAGGCACCAACCAGAATCGTTAGGCGCACCGCTGGCATCTGGGCACGGAGCTTTGGGTGCCATTTCTTGGCAAACTCCTTGCGTGGCGGCAAGTCGCCGTGTGCACCCTTGCCAGGGTAGTAAAAATCCATTGGGATAAGCGCAAAGAGATCGGGGTTGTAAAATTGCTCATCGCTCACGCCAAGCCACTGCCGCAGAAGGCGGCCGCTGGCATCATTCCACGGCACCCCCGTCTCCTGAGCAATACGGCCGGGTGCCTGGCCAACAATGATGATGCGCGAGCTTGCCGAAGCACTGTAGACCGGCGGCCAACCCTGTGCCGCAAAATCAGCATTCATTGGGTCGGCACAAATGTGCTCGTAAAGAAGCGGCTGTGATTGCGCGTTTGCCATATCTTTTAGTATAGCGAAGTTGTGGAGCTGGCTCAATTGCTCACGAGCCGCAGGTTATACTACCACATCGAACGCACCTCTTATACATGCAACTATATTTAAAATTCAATCAATGCTTTTCAAAAGGTGTATCTGCGCCATGCGTTCGTCACGCACTGCCGCTTCATCGTTTGGGTGCATGGTGTTGACAAGGGTGATGGCAAAGTCACTTGCCCACAGCCCGTGATATTTCACATGCGGACTCGCCGTGAGCTGCGCCATAGTGCGCAAGAAACGCTCCACTACTCGGTCGGTCGTAGAACGCGCGTGGCGGCCAATCTGAAAGCTTGCGTTGCGGGCTGCGTGGTAGTTCGCCTTGCCAGCAAGCCACTGCTCCATACCAGCATACGCGTCAGCAATGTCACTGTTATATGGGAAGGTGTGGCCGGTGAGCTCGTGTAGCCGATGACCATACGCGTGGCAAAAGCGCACGACCTGCTGGTGCGTCTTGGCGTCATACACCGCAATAAATTGCTAGCGCAAGGCCTCGTCGTCGGCAATAGGCCCAAGCGGGCGTTGATAGGCGTAGATATTCATTAGTCCTCCAATGTTTGTTCAATTATTTTCTGGAAGGTTTTACCGCTGCGGATCGTGAGCTGCTTGTAAAACCGGGCTTTGAGTAGCTTTTTATGGTAGTTTGATGTGAGATAGTCAGCTTGATGGTGGTTGCAATAGAAGAACGCGGTGCGCCCAAAATAGAGCTGCTCGCGATCGTTTGCCCAGGTGGCTGCCTCTGCCTCAATCGCCGTCTTGTCCGCCTCTGGCAAGTAGAACAGCGCATCCCGCCGGTAGGCCGTGTCATCCTGCCACCAGCTCGGTAGTTGAGCCACCTCTTGCTGGAGCGTGGCAGCACTAATGACAATAAACGGCACTGGGAAGTCATAGGTCGCGTCAAAATAGCGCGCTAGGGTGCGCCAGATCACCTCCTCCGGCTCGCTGCTATCAAAAAACAGATTGCCGCTATTGATATACGAGACAACGCTACGAAAGCCCAGCTCCATCAAGTCCGCCTTCAGGCGATCCATACTCACCCTATGCTTGCCGCCAACATTAATGCCGCGAAGGAGCAGCGCGTAGCGCATCGGTTTTGCTGTGGTGTGGTGGACCGTGTGCATAGTGCTATTATACAAGGATACACGGCGAGTGTCATATTGCCGGGTAATAGTTGTCGCCCACTACTCAGGCAGTAGCCAGTGACCACTCAGCAAGAAGGTCGCTATATCGGCGAGCAGGATAAGCCCACACAGCACGATGACCACTGTAATACTCGAGCGAATCAGCATACTGTACTGGGCTCGCACCCGCTCGAACCAGGCTATGAGGGGCTGGTGCCTATCGCACATAATCGCGACGACGAGGCCAAAAAACAACCCTTGGCTGACAAGCAACCACACCACGTGCGCTATGATAACGACAAAGAGTGACTGCTCACGGCTCGCCACAGCAATCACTGCGAGGAATGATGGGTCAGTAAAGGCGCTGGCCGCATAGATGATGCCACCAAGCACAATGCTACACCTCAGCCATTGCAAGGCCCAGCTATCCTGCGACTCCTTTAGTTCCTTATCCGATTTTATATGCCTGTGCAAGCGAGCCGCCGCCCAGCCAAGCAGTCCCACACTTGCCGCACCTTCTGCGCCTACCCACACACAAGCTGGTATACGATGAAGTGCCTGGGCAAATAGCTCGGCACTACCGCCAAGTAGGAGCGATGCTGCTACGCCAGCAGTGACTGTCCCCACTAAGACGATGAGTGCAAACGCAGCGATTCTTTGCTTGGGTAGTTTGCTTGCCACTAGCAGCACAACCAGCACTGCGCCAAACACATCAAACCCAGCCACGCCAAGGCCAAATGCAAGTGCAATAACATTCATGGTATCTAGTATAGCAGTAGGTTGTTGGAGATGGCATACGTATCTCTCATCACACTATAGATTATTATGAGCACCTTACCACCAACACTACACGCCTTATCCCTGTTTACCCAGTAAGAAAGATACGCAGCTCACTTCAAGCTATTGTACGCCGCACAAAGCACCTGCTCTTATTTGCTATATCCAACGAATCCAGCAGCATTCCCTATCAAGCGATCAACGATGATACCGTTGCTATTAATAATCATGGTTGGCCCATCTGTACCCGCCAAAACAACGGCTGTTTGTGCCTGCCTAGCATGAATAACACTATCCGCTGCGTGAAATTGCTTTTGCAGATAGCCATACTCAGGATCACTCAGTGGAATATAGGCAACGTCACTCCCCTTGAGCCGCTCAACAATATCTGGGTAGTGTATGTCATAGCAAACATATGCCGTAACTTTCGTAGCATTATGCGTAGCAATTACGCGTGAATAACGCGCTGTGCCAATTGATTCATCTGGCGCAAGATGCGCTTTGTAATTTGTTAGTATACTGCGACCAGACTGATCTACCAGTACGACTTTTTTGTATATTCTTGTATCGTCTTTCTCTGTTGTGTGGTAGACGATGTTGATCGATTCTTTTTGTGCAAAGGCTGCAATTGTTGCGTGCAGCGCAGGTGGGATAGAATTTTCTGGCCAGACGATTGTCGCATGAGGATATTGGTACTGTGCAATTGCGCGCTTTGTCAGATGTATGAGGTCATCCACATCAGCCTTAGTAGCGGGTATATCAACGCCGCCACGTGTCATCTTTTGGAGTGCAATCACTGGAGGGAGTGGCTTGGCTGGCATATGCACAACAATACTATTTGCTATCGCCACGAGTACAACAAGCCCGCAGCTCATACGTATCCATACGCTCATACGAGCATGCACTATTAGCCACGCTATACTCACGCCACAGAGTAATACAATCGCTTCGAGCACTGCTTCGCCGCCATAGGCACTCCACATAGTGATACTGTCATTACGCCACACGCTATAGCCAAGATGGGGAATCCACCAATCCTCTACCACTGGTGCATGAGTTCGTACATACGTCAATGTACACCATGCAATAACAAAGAGCACTATAGCACCGTATGTCCGAATATACCGACGCAGAGCTATAATCCAAAATAGATTAGCCTGCAAAAGCGCCCATCCAACACTTGCACCAAATGCCACGCCGGGCGACATAAAGTAGTAATACCAATAGGTCGTTGGTAAGAGCCATGCCAGCATGAAACAAGCACCAACGCCATAAAGATGGACGCCCGACAGTCGTCGCACTGCTATAAATAGCAATGCCAATGCAAAAAATACTGGTAGCTGCAGAAGCCAATGTGGGGCAAAAGCCGTTCCTGCCACAACAATGCCAGATATCGCCGCAAAAATATATGGCCGAGCCGCTCGCCGTATTGTTATAAAGCGCATAGGTTTCATGTGCTCGCACGCCATAGGCACTACAAGCCAGCGCCGCACCCGTCGGCAGTACCACTCGTAACGCTCGTCAAAGACGTGATGGAGGGCGTGCTCTTCGATTGGAATAATGAGCCAGTTTAGCACGCCAAAGCACACCACTGGGCACAGCAGCGCCAGCCATGAGCCGCTCACCAACGCGCAACCAAGTACCGCCAGGGTATACGCAAGATAGAGTGGATTGCGCGAGAAACTGAACGGCCCCATGGTGAGCAGCTCGCTTGGCTCATCAAGCGGGTTGGTTGAGGTTGCAGCTCGGCGCAAAGCGCGCATCGTTGCATGCATTATAAACACGGCCGCAACAATACAAGCAGCACCTACCAGCCACCACTCGCTGGCAATTACTACTGTCCCTGGCCACAGCCATGCCACCGCAAAGGCAATAAAACCAAAGCCAAAGAGGCAAAAATCAGGAATATGGTTATATATACGATTCTTCTTCATGCGTATGATTATACCACTTTATTACTGATATGACATAAACATGGTATACGTTCTTATTCTGTACGTATTTTCCCTGACTCATTTATCGGAGATGCGCTGCCTGCAGGGCATCATACATACTTGGCTACCTCTTCTATCTTTATAACGCATCTCTCTCTTTCTATAACTCTCTTTCTCTCATATTTCTCTATCCATCTCTATATATCTATATATCTATATTTCTCTACTTATCTCTATTTACTTATTTTTTTATCTCTTTATTTCTATCTTTATATTTCTCTATATATCTACACTATTCTCTATATCTCTCTATACATCCATATATCCAT
>CAURVP010000016.1:0-23964 GCA_963528475.1 uncultured Candidatus Saccharibacteria bacterium
CTGACTTTGCCGCGCTGTTTGGCCTGGATGACTATGTGCTTGATATCGAGAACAAAATGTTTACCCACCGGCCAGATTGCTTTGGCCAGCTGGGCGTGGCGCGCGAGATTGCTGGCATTCTCCATCAACCATTTACGAGCCCTACCTGGTATAACCTAGAGCAGGTATTTGGCGATGGTGATAGTGTGCCACTCGCGGTTTCGAACGATATTCCGCAGCTTGTGCCACGCTTTATGGCGGTGGCGATCCGCGGCGTGCAGGTGGCGCCGAGCCCGTTTTGGCTGCAGTGCCAACTGGTGGCGATGGGGGCAAAGCCTATTAATAACATTGTGGATGCAACCAATTATGTAATGCTGATGACGGCCCAGCCAACCCATGCGTATGATTACGATACACTCCGCGGTGGGCAGCTTGGCGTGCGTATGGCGCACCGGGGCGAAACACTGGCGCTGCTGAGTGGCAAGACGATTGAGCTGACACCAGATGATATTGTGATTGCCGATGGGCAAGGCCCGGTGGCCCTGGGCGGTATTATGGGTGGCAGCCGCACTGAAGTATCGGCTACGACCACCACGATTGTGCTGGAGTGCGCCACCTTTGATATGTACGCAGTGCGCAAAATGGCCATGCGCCACGGCGTATTTACCGATGCGTTGACCCGCTTTAATAAAGGTCAGTCGCCCCTGCAAAACCCAGCTGTGCTGAACCGGCTGATTGGTATGGTGGGCGGTGAGCAGGCAAGCCCAGTGATAGATATTAAGCCATTTACGAGTGAACATGGTGGGATTCTTGATGAGTATTTTGCAGGGAAGTACGAGCCCGCAACCATAGACATAACGAGTAGATTTATTAATCAGCGGCTTGGCTCTCACCTTACCGAAAACGACATCTGCACTTTGCTCAATAACGTTGAAATCCACAGTCATGGCCCAGAGAAAGAGCTTGGCTATATCTGCCTGCAGGTACCTTTCTGGCGGACAGACCTGGAGACGAAAGAGGATATCGTTGAAGAAGTTGGCCGGCTGCACGGCTTTGATACGGTGCCGCGCCAGCTGCCCATGCGCCGTATTCAGCCAGCGCGTAAAAACCCCCGCCGTGAGCTGAGGCGCGTTGTGCGCGAGGCACTAGCCAGGGCGGGTGCCAACGAAGTGCTGAGCTACAGCTTTGTGCACGAGCGCGTACTGAGGGGCGCAGGCCAAGACCCGGCCCAGGCCTTCCGACTTTCAAATGCCCTCAGCCCAGACCTCCAGTACTACCGCCTGAGCGTGCTGCCGAGTTTGCTCGATAAAGTCCACGCTAATATCAAGGCGGGGCACAGCGAATTTATGTTGTTCGAAATCGGCAAGGGCCACACCAAAGCACGAATGGGCAAGGACGGCCTGCCAGCTGAACAATCACTGATTGATCTTGTGTATAGTAGCAAAAAGCCTCGGGCTGGTGCCGCCTTTTACCGGGTGCGGGCAGTGCTGGATCAATTGGCGTGTGATAGCGGCCTGACTCTCGTGTATACGCCAGTCACGGCCGCTCAAGATGATCCAGTGTATGCACCTTTTGACATTAATCGCTCGGCTCATGTCTGGGTAGAAGGTAGCGAAGCGGCTGGCCAGCCCGAGCGGCAGCTTATTGGTGTGGTTGGTGAGCTATGCCCAGCAGTGGTGAAGCATTTCAAGCTACCTGATTATACTGCAGCGGCATCACTTCGCCTTGATGTGATGGAGCAGGTATGGCGTGATACGGTGGTGCACTACCAGCCAATTAGTCGCTACCCTACCACCACCCGCGATATCTCAATCCAAACAAGCATAGAGGTTACCTATGATGAACTCGTGCAGGCAGTCTTAAGCGCTATGACTCGGGCTAGCGAAACATACCCAGATGTAACGATTCGCGATCTCACGCCACTGAGTATTTACAAAGCAACCCCTGATGCATCACATCAAACCACCACATTTCGCCTAACACTATCGAGTAGCCAAGCAACGCTGAGTGCCGAGCGTGTTCGTTCGATCATCCGGACAGTGTTTGCGCCCAAGCAGCATGTGCTGTTTCAGGGCGTGGACTTTGGCGAATGAGGTTGATGCAAGCGACGCTGTGGTAGGCGATTGCGTAGACGGAGGAAACTCCGCCGCGTGGGCCGACCAATCAGTACGCCAAATGACGCACCAGCCGCAATGGCAATAGCGATGAGGACAGCACGCACCAGCAGACCTGCCTCGCTTGAGCCAGTCGTCACGACGCCCATGAGTCCATTGTAGAGCGTGACACCTGGCACAAGTGGAACGATTCCGGCATTGACAATGGCAAGGCTAGGCATATGCCACAAGCGGGAGGCGGTTGTCGCAATAAAGCCAATTACCAAACCCGCTGCCGCACTGGCCGCAATAGCAGACATGCTCCAGCCAGTAATGGCAAGGTATATATCATAGCCAAGCATGCCAGTTGCACCAGCTAGGATGATGCCGACTGGCTGAGTGTGGTTGCCGAGGGCAAAGGTGGCAGCAATAGCAGCTGCTCCGATATACTGATATATCGTGCCAGTCAGCTGCAACTGATCGGGCGTGGCAACAAATTCGATCCCAAAGCGCCGTGCTGTATACAGACCAATCATTACACCGATCACCACGCCCATTGTCATCATCGCCACTTTGAGTAGTCGACCTGTTGCCGTCACGTAATATTCGTCGATTGCATCCTGGAAAGCACCAACGATCATCATCCCTGCCACCAAGAGCACGATGCCACTAACGGTTATGATGGTTGGGTTGATGATACCAAGAACATCGAGATAATGGTTGGTGGCAAGCCACGTGATGATGGTTGCAACCAATGTAATAACGCTTGCTGCAATGATTTGAGTAAAGAACACAGGAAGAGCAATGCGATTTAAGCGGCCTAGCAGCCACATAATCGTCACACCCATCACAAAAGTGGCAAAAATTACTGGTAGCGACGCTGTATAGAGCAAGGCCGAGCCAGCGCTGAGCCCACCACCTGCCAGATAAATTACCCAGGGTGGATAGCGTCGCGGCTTGGCAAGGATGGCATCGAGCTCGCGCTCGGCAGCATCGAGAGTGAGCGCTCCCTCGGCAATAGTAGCGGCCAGGGTCTGGAGGCATTGCATATGTTGGTAGTTGATCTCGCGCGGTGGGATGGTGCGCAGAAGCGTCAGTGGTTCGTAATCGTTACCTCGATCTTGCGATAAAATAAGCTGCGACGAAATAACGTCGATATGCACTTTGCGGGTGCAGTATGTGTCCGTAATACTGAGTGCCATATGAACGACATTTTGGGCTGGTGTGCCCATTGAAATGAGCTGATCGGCAATGCTCATTGCCAGGCGCAGAGCACGCATATTGGGTGTGAGAGCACCATCAAGCTTCTCGACTGGTGCTGATTGCAGCGCGGTCGTACCACCAATAGCCAGGCGGGCAAGCAGGGGCGAAAATAAGGTGTGGAGACGGTTCATTGCTTTTTAGTATACTGAGAAAAATCGGCATTGCAAGAGGTGTGTTGGCCGACGGTTGTTCGCGAGGTGTTTCTGCGCAGCGCAAGGTGATAATGAGTAATAGTGCTGACGAAATAACTGCAGTGCAAACGAACCAGCATTTATCGATGTGACCTCTGTTATCTAGCAGTCATACTGGCAAGTGTGCTATACTGAGCAAGATAGATTAGTCGATGAAATAAGAGGAGTTATGGCAACAACCAAGACACAACGCTGGATTATTATTGTTATTTTGGTCGCGACGGTTGTCGGGATACTAGGGTCATTTGCGGCGACGTTTCTCGCTTCGGAGAATTATAAGAATGACCAAGCCAAAGCACAAAAGGCGCAAGAAAAATACCAGAAACTCATGAAGGACTACCAAGCCAAGACAGCTGCTCAAGCCCAAGAGCTGTCAAACAAATATTACCCAACTTTTAGTCAATATACGAGCCGGGTTGGTGAATTTGATCGGGATAGCGTGAAGGAGCTCTCTAGCGAAGATCTGGTAGTTGGTGATGGTGAGGAAATCAAGGATAATACGGCATTTGCGGCCTACTACATTGGCTGGAACCCGAAGGGCAAGGTATTTGACCAATCTATTAAAGACGGTAAGCTTGATGCACCATTTGCCGTTGAGGGTGGGCTCAAGAGTGCGAGTGTCATCACTGGCTGGAAGGAAGGCATCAAGGGGATGCGCCTTGGTGGAGTGCGTGAGCTAACCATCCCTTCCGACAAAGCATACGGCGAGAAAGGTCAAGGCAATGATATTCCCGCCAATACACCACTGAAGTTCGTCGTGATGGCAGTGCCAAAGCCAGCTACGATCGATACTTCAGAACTATTGAAGGCATACCAAGAAGGCCAAGGAGGGGGCAACTATGGACAACACTACCAATAAACCAACCCAGACACCAGTCTACGACGTTGTCATGATTGGCGCGGGGCCAAGCGCTCTGGCTGCCGCGGTATATACGACGCGCGAGAACCTGCAGACGGTATTGTATGAAAAAGCAGTGATTGGTGGTCTGGCAGCGATTACCGATAAGATCGATAACTACCCAGGTTTTGCTGACGGCGTAGCAGGCCTCGATCTCGCCGAGCAACTGCAGCGCCAGGCAGAGCGCTTTGGGGCGCAGATTGAGCTGGGTGAGGTATCGAGTCTCCGCAAAGATGGCAATGATACGATTGTGACAGTCGATGGGCAGGATGTGCGTGCCCGTGCGGTGTTGATTGCCACTGGCAGTGCATATAACAAGCTTGGTATCCCTGGCGAAGATGCATTGTATGGTCGCGGCGTACACTACTGTGCAACCTGCGATGGTGCGTTTTATAAAGGCAAGCGACTGGTGGTGATCGGTGGCGGCAACTCTGGCTTGCAAGAGGCGATGTTCTTGACTCGCTTTGCGGAGCATATTGACCTCCTAGTGCGGAGCACGATCAAAGCGAGTGAGATCCTCCAGACCGACCTGCAGCCCTTTATCGAGCGAGGACAAATTAGCGTCCATCTCCATACCGAATCGACTGAAATTATAGCAGAGGACGGCAAAGTGACTGGTGTTGCAGCCATCAGTAATGGCCAGCCAACTACCTTCGCCTGTGATGGGGTGTTTGTCTTTGTTGGCCTTAAGCCAAATACGGGCTTTTTGCAGGGTACGCCCGTCCAGCTCGATGAGCGGGGGCTGATTATCACCAATGAACATCTTGAGACGACGATGCCTGGCGTCTTTGCCAGTGGTGATGTGCGTAGTGGCGCAACGATGCAGATTGCTACAGCGGTGGGCGAAGGCGCGACGGCTGCTTTGAGTATCCGTGAGTATATTCAGCAACACAAAGCGTAGAATAGACAGTATTGGTGCGGGATAGCTAAGAGCCTAAATCTCAAAACTTAGCTCCTGAGTAGCATCTCCTTTCTATCTCACAAAGTAAAAAATCAGTCGTCATAGCTGATCTTTTACTGGTATGAAGATGAAGCCGATATACCTAGAGAGGTTGCTTGCCAACTGCACTAAAGAGCTACCATCTGCTCTTTTTGGTTGCTTTTTCGATAAACTCTTTAGGCGCTTACCCAATTATTGTTCCTTTGTATCAAAGTGGATAGTGGTAATATTCGTCCACAGAAAGGAACAGAGAAGTCTCGCATCACCAAATGAGGCGTTAGTTGGATTCAGACAATATTCCAACCTCGCACGACAGGCGTACTGTGTTTTATCAGATAACTTCATATATTATTAACTAAACCGCTGTAGCTCAGCAAGAAACTTATCTGGATAGTTAGTAACGACGCCGTCGATGCCGCGCTCGGCAAGCTGCTGCAAGGCACCTGGGCGATTAACTGTATAGACGTAGGTAAAGAGATTCGACCGACGTGCAATCTCTATCGCCAGTGGATGTGCATACAAGCGATGAAACCCTACTGCGGTGAAGTCGAGCTTGCGCTGGTAGGCCAAGAATGCAAAGGGATTATTGCGGTGAAGTAGAGCGAGATTGGCCTGAGGCGCAAGCTGCCGAAGTTGCCGAAGCTCGCGTACGGAGAATGACGAGAGTAGTACATTATCCCAATCATCTGGCGATGTGATGGAGCGGGTGAGGAGCTGATACGTTGGCTCGGCGCTACCGTGCCCTTTGAGCTCAATATTGAGTAGCACAACGCCAAAAAAACGGTCTAGCACTGCGAGGAGCGATGGAATAGGCTGTTCACTGGTGAGGGCCTGCAACTCGGTATACGTCAGATGGCTAATTGATTCATTTCGGTGGTGGGTACGGAGCAGGCGATTATCATGTGCCACCACAGGCACACCGTCGCGCGTCAATCGCACATCTAGCTCAAGCATATCTACGCCCGCTGCGACACCCGCTGCCATAGCGTCGATAGTGTTCTCTGGTGCGAGTCCAGCCGCACCGCGATGACCAATGATTAACATGCTAGCAGTATTATACCATCAAATGGGTTAGTGATGAGAATTAATGTGCCTGCAGAGCAAGGTTGCACTGCCAGCTCATCTTCTTTTGCCATTACCGAGCAGATTTTGCTAAAATAAAACAGATAGCAACAGAAAGGAGCTAATACAAATGGCAGATTTTAATAAAGTACTGACGCCCGGCGACGTTAACGCTGGCATTGTCAATGTGGTGGTGGAGATTCCGCAGGGGAGCTACCACAAAATTGAGTGGGATCGTGACCTCGCAGTGATGAAGCTCGACCGGGTCGAGCCAGCAATCTTTGCCAAGCCAACCAACTATGGCTTCATTCCACAAACCCTAGATGAAGATGGCGATGAGCTCGATGCTCTTGTCATCACCGACCAGCCACTGACAACTGGTGTTGTTTTGGAAGGTAAGGTGATTGGCGTGCTAGAGTTTGTAGACGATGATGAGGTGGATGATAAGGTGATCGTTGTACCAGCAGATGACCGCAACACAGGTGATGCAATCAACTCGCTCGAAGATCTCCCTGCTGCAACACTCAAGCAAATCGAGCACCACTTCAACCACTACAAAGATCTCAAGAAGCCTGGCACTACTGTAGTGAAGGGCTTTGGTGACACCGCGCGTGCTAAGCAGATTATCCATGAATCTATTGCGCGTTGGAATGAACGCTAGATAGCATGCTTAAGTAAATACAAAATACCCCAGTGGGGTATTTTGTATTTATGATAGTTATTTATTCTTTGACTTCTTCGAAGCAGCCTCAGGCTTACTAATTGGCATAATTTTATCTGTCAGGCTGATCGCACCATTAACAGCTTGAACGCGGATTTTGTTGAGCTGAAGACGGAGCTTGTCGCGCGCGTGGCTGGTGGTAACAAGCTGCGCCCAACCCGGCTTGGGGTAGGAGAGCTTGCGGGTGAGGACTTCGATGACATCACCATTCTCAAGTGGCCGCTCGAATGACTCCATTTTGCCATTGATTCGGAAGCCATAGGCGTGCTTGGCGATATCGGAGTGGATGGCATAGGCGAAGTCGAGTGGTAGAGCTCCCTCGGGGAGGTTGTAGATATCACCTTTGGGAGAAAAAACGAAGATACGATTGCCAAAGAGATCGATCGATAGCTGCTCACGAGGGATATCCTCGCCAGCGCGCAGGCGAGCAGCGATCTCTTGCAATTGCGTAATCCACTGCAGCTGAGCCGGTAGGTTCGACACGCCGCGCCTGGAGTCGCCCTTAAGATACTCCTTGCTATCTTTTTGTTGCTGGTAGTGGAAGCTGGCGGCAAGGCCGCGCTCGGCGTATTCATGCATATCGCGCGTGCGGATCTGGAACTCGACAATCTGCTTATTGGGCGTGATGACCGTTGTATGGAGGCTTTGGTAGCCATTTGGCTTGGGGATGGAAATATAGTCTTTGATACGAGCGATCATCGGTTGGTAGAGCGAGTGGAGGATGCCCAGCACCAAGTAGCACTCTTCCTTGGTGTGGACAATGATGCGCAGTGCCATCAGGTCATAAATATTGTCAAGGCTACCGCGCTTTTGGAGTTTGCGGTGCAGGCTATAGAGGCTTTTGACTCGCCCATTAATCTCAAACTCGAGCTTCTCGTCCTTGAGTGCTTGCTCAACCTCAAGGCGGACGACGCCAAGCTTGCGGGTACTTTTGCCCAGACGCTGCTTCATGACCTTCTCAAGCCGCTTGTATTCTTTGGGATCAAGGTAGCTAAAAGCAAGCTCCTCTAGCTCCATTCGCACGCGCCCCATACCTAGCTGGTCGGCCATGGGGGCAAAGACCTCGAGCGTTTCTCGGGCGATCTTTTGCTGCTTCTCGGGCGACTTGAATTGCAACGTCTGCATATTGTGCAGCCGGTCGGCCAGCTTGATGATGATGACGCGCACGTCCTGCCCCACAGCAATAAGCAGCTTGGTAAGGTTGTCTTTTGTCTGAGGGAGATAGTGGTCGAGGTCACGCATACCAGCCCGGGCTTGACTCACCTTCGTCACGCCATCAACAAGGAAGGATACGTCATGTCCGAAAAGCGACTCAATGTCGTCTAGTGACGTCTCGGTATCCTCGACGGTATCGTGGAGAATACCCGCGATGATAGTGTCGCTGTCCATCCCCCAGTCGATCAAGATAATTGCAACGCTCAGTGGATGGGTAATGTAGGGCTCACCGCTTTTGCGCTTTTGTCCATGGTGTGCCTGGGTGGCGAAGTCGATCGCATGGTCAATTTCATACAGCTGATCTTCGCTATAGAGGCCGCGTGCTTTTGTCAGGACGTCTTGTTTGGTCACCATAAACCTAGTATATACTGCCAAGAAGAAAAGTGCTATTGCCCTTGACCATTCCACCTGCTATAGTGATGTTTAAATATGCTTATGCTAATGGAGGGAGAAATATAATGAGGCAAAGCAGGGCAGTAGGGTGGATGCAGCGGAGCCAGAAGGGCTTCACGCTCATGGAGCTGATGATTGTCATCGCGATCCTGGGCTTACTCGTAACGCTGTCTATGACGGCATATTCGGGCTATCGGCGGCGCTCGGTCGATGTCGCAACGCGTGCGGCAGCCACCAGTGCACTTGAGGCGATCAAGACGCACCACGCCAATGCCAGCGCTAGTGGTGCAAGCTATAGCACTAACCTCGAGCAAGTTGGTTACCGTCCACCAAGCGACACAGCTGTACAGGTTACACTGAGCGCCGATGCTACCAAATTCTGCGTCCAAGCCACCGACCGCCATCTCACCGACATTCGCTATTACGCCACCACTGGCATGGCACGGCCGCAGGCAGGGAGTTGCCCGGCGAGTTTGTAGAGCATTATTATGTGAAAGGTCTGCTATAAACATGTTCATAGTTACTTAACTGTCCGATATATTGTGCTAAAGTATACATATGAGTTTGACAAAAGCAATACAAGACTACATCGACAAAAGCCCCTACCTAACAAATATTGACGTGGAACTAGCGACAATGTTCAATGATGCGGGCGAATGGGCTGTCGCCCTTGAGCATATTTGCACAATATTAGCCGCAAATGGCTGCGTGTTATCTTCGCAAGAAATGGCAGAACTGGAATCACTAATTGACAAGACAAAGAAGATAGAATACGAGGACTTTGATGACGCTTTCTTAAATGCTGTTAAGGAAGTGTCAAATACCTACTCTTCGCGCACGTCAGTCTAACACTCCCTCCTTAGCTCTCGCAAACGTGAAAGAACGCCGTCGCCGTCTTTACAACACACGTCAGACGCCGTATAATGTCTTGCATGGCTGTCATAGCACCAATTATTTTGAGTACAAAAACTGATGAATACAAGGCTGCGGTAGAGCATTTTATGCCGTTTGCCAAGCGGGTTCATATTGATATCTCTGATGGCGTATTTGCGCCCCGTCAAACGGTAGGGATCGGCCAACTGTGGTGGCCTCAGTCGTGGACGGTTGATATCCACGCTATGGTGGCGCGCCCCAGCGTGTACGTTGAGAAACTGATCAAGCTGCGACCCAGTACAATTATCTTTCATGCCGAAGTCAAAGAGGATTTGATCCCTGTCTTGCAGCAGATCAAGCAAGCTGGTATTCATGCTGGTGTGGCCCTGCAGCGTACGACAGTGCCCGAGACGGTGGCGTCGTATATCGAAACAGCCGACTATGTGTCGATTGTCAGTGGTAAGCTGGGCGAGTTTGGTGGCAAAGCGCGAATGATGCAGCTGGAGAAAATCCGGCTAGTGCGGGCTATTCACCCTCGGGTCGAGATTGGCTGGGATGGCGGTGTGACGGTAGATAATGTCTTCCATATTGCCCAGGGTGGTGCTGACGTGATTAGTGTTGGTGGAGCGATCAACCACGCCAAAGACCCGCAAGCAATGTACAACAAACTCCTTGCTGAGATGAATCGCCAGAGTGTGATTTAAGGCCCGCGCTATGCTACACTAAGGAGCGTGACACACATACCATTTCAGCTTCGTTCTGCCTATCAACCAACCGGTGATCAGCCACAGGCGATCGCTCAGTTACTTGGTGGCCTGGAAGCTGGTCAGCGCGAGCAGACACTGCTTGGTGCAACGGGTAGCGGTAAGACCTTTACGATGGCAAATATTATCGCTCAGCGTGGCGTGCCGACGCTTGTTTTGGCGCATAACAAGACGCTCGCGGCGCAGCTCTTTAGTGAATTCAAGCAGTTCTTTCCAGATAATGAAGTACATTACTTTGTCAGTTATTTTGATTATTATCAGCCAGAAGCATATATTGCCAGCAGTGATACATATATCGAGAAGGACTCAGCCATCAATGAGGAGATCGACCGCCTCCGCCATGCAGCGACTGATGCATTACTAACGCGCCGCGATGTGATTATTATCGCCAGTGTCAGCTGTATCTATGGCCTGGGTTCGCCAGCCGATTATTATGAGCTATCCGTCACGGTGCGCCAGGGCGAGCGGCGAGTTCAGGACAAATTTTTGCGCCAGCTGATGGATATCCAATATCATCGCAATGATATCGATTTTGCACGTGGTGCCTTTCGTGTCAAGGGCGATGTGGTCGATGTCTTTCCGGCAGGGCAAGAGACGGCCTATCGGGTGGAATTTTTTGGGGATGAAGTGGATCGAATTACACACATCAACCCGCTTACTGGCGAGATCCTCGACGAGCCAGCGGAGTTTACTATCTTTCCCAGTAGCCACTATGCAACGCCTAAGGAGAAAATCAAGCAGGCGATTGACCGGATCCGGCAGGAGTACGAGGAGCGTGAACAGTGGTTTGAGATGCACGGTAAGCTGCTTGAGGCGCAGCGCTTGAGCCAGCGCACTAAGTACGATCTGGAAATGCTTGAGCAGACTGGCTTCGTGAAGGGGATCGAGAACTATAGTCGCTATCTCACCAACCGCGAAGCGGGTGAGCAGCCAGCTACCTTGCTCGATTACTTTCCTGACGATTTCTTGATGCTGATCGACGAGAGTCACGTAACTGTCCCCCAGGTGCGCGCGATGTATAATGGTGACCGCGCTCGCAAAGAAGTGCTGGTGGAGCATGGCTTTCGCCTGCCGAGTGCGCTGGATAATCGTCCACTGCGCTTTGACGAATTTGATAAACATATTAACCAAGTGATTTATGTCTCTGCTACTCCTGGCGATTATGAGCTAGAGCGCAGCCCTGCTCCTGCTCAGCAGGTGATTCGCCCCACTGGTTTGCTCGACCCAGAAATTATAGTTCGTCCAACTGAAGGACAGGTAGACGACCTCATTGCAGAAATTCGCGAGCGCACCAGCCAGCAGCAGCGCGTGCTCGTGACAACGCTCACCAAGCGGATGGCTGAGGATCTCTCTACCTATCTGACCGACCTCGGCATCAAGACAGCTTATATCCACAGTGAGATCGACACACTCGAGCGCGGCGACATTCTGCGTGATCTGCGCATGGGCCTGTATGATGTCCTGGTGGGGATCAACCTCTTGCGTGAGGGGATCGATTTGCCAGAGGTCAGCTTGGTGGCGATTATGGATGCCGATAAAGAAGGCTTCCTCCGTAGCGAGCGCAGCCTCATCCAGACAATTGGTCGGGCAGCTCGCCACGTTGAGGGCAGAGTAATTATGTATGGCGATAGTATCACCGATAGTATGCGCCGAGCGATTGACGAAACCAAGCGCCGACGCGAAATTCAGCAGGCATACAATCGCGAACATGGCATTACACCGCGTGGCATTAATAAAGCGATCGACGAAGGCCTGCGCTCCATCATTCCGCAAAAAGAGGATGAGGCGCCCAAACTTGACCTGCGTAAAATCCCCAAGGACGAATACAAGAGCCTTATCAAAGACCTGACTGGCCAAATGAATCTCGCCAGTGCCAATCTCGAGTTTGAGCGAGCGGCTGAATTGCGAGATCTGATCGCCGAAGTGAAGAGTAAGTTGTAGAGCAGTAGCTGAGTAAACCTACGATCGGCACATGCACAGAGTGTATAATATGATGTAGTATGCCTATACGTGATACTCACGCCCTGCCAGAGCATGTGATATATTTCTTGGCGACGATCGATCGTCGACCGAAGTTTATCCGGTGGTTAACTCTTATTGGACTTGCTATCTGCAACGTTATACTGCTCTGCCTGCCAGTGATATTCTTTATCGTTTGTTATTGCATCGTGTTTTGGAGGACGCGTGGTTATTACAAAACTGTTGAGTTTCAAAGTGTCAAGCAGAGGCTTGCTAAGCAAATACAAGAATATAACGACTTCAATGCCTTTTTGCCCGAAACCAAGCGCTTTATCCATCAGCAGCAGTCGAGGCTTTCGCATGCGCATGTGAAAAATAGCACACTTACGGTGTATAAAAATGTGCAGCTTGATCCATACCGCTATATTGTCAAATATTTTTTTGCGCAGCGCACAATAAACGAAGAGACAGTGCAGATACTCGAGCAAATCCTCCAGAAATACGACACAATTAAAAAGACTGAGGAAATACTGCGGAGCGAATACAACGAGATTATGGACTTCATTGATGCCAAAATGTACGTTGGAGCCTATATTTTCAAGAAAATGACAATGAAGCAGCTTGGGTCGAATACATTACCTAAGTTTGAAAAGAATTATTTTCTTGTATATTCATTTAAGTACAGTTCGCCCGCCAAGCGCAATAACTACTCGTTCAATATTACACTCACAGAGAAAAAGCTCCAAAAATTGGCAGAATATCTCAGCCAACAGATAGCATATCGCAAATCTGCGCAATTTCAGCGTCAGCTCATGACACCAAAGCTTAGGCGGTTTATCTTGCGCAGAGATAATTACGAATGCCAAAAATGCCATGTCTCGCGCCAGGATGAGAAGCACCTCTTGCTCGAAGTTGACCATATTGTGCCAGTGTCGAAAGGTGGTATCACGACTGAGCACAATTTGCGAGCACTCTGTTGGCGCTGCAATCGGGCTAAGGGTGATAAGTTGGAAGTAGCCTAACATTAGCATTGTACCCTGTGCTACCCATATTTTTTACTGACGCATTACTCGTTGCTCATTGATATATAGCGATTCCACGCACCGAATGTGGTACAATATATCCATAATGAGTAGTATTACCACTGAAGATGTGCAGCATCTTGCACAATTAAGTTCGATTAGTCTTGGTGATTCAGCCGACATTGCCGCGCTGCGCCAAAACCTCGAGGATATCCTGCACTACATTGAGCAGTTATCCACCCTCGACACGACTGGAGTCGAGCCAACCTACCAAGTAACTGGCCTGACTAATGTATGGCGGCCCGACACAATAGATGCTAGCGACGTATCGCGCGAGCAGTTATTGGGGCTAGCAGCTGAGCAGGCAGATAAGTGTGTAAAAGTACCGAAGGTGTTGTGATATGAATATTACAGAGAGAGTTGCTCAGATCAAACAAGGCCAGACATCGGCTACTGCCCAGGTGCAAGCGGCTTTGCAGCGGGCGCGTGACGCTAAGGAATACCACGCCCTGCTGAGCCTGACAGAAGAGCGGGCACTGCAGCGGGCACGAGAAATTGATGAGGCACTAGCTCGGGGCGAGGACGCTGGAGTGCTGGCTGGCGTGCCGTTCGTCGTTAAGGATAATTATCTTGCGTATGGTGCGCCAAGTACGGCAGCCAGCAAGATGCTTGAGAACTTTGATACGCCTCTTCAGGCAACAGTGGTAGATAAGCTTGAAGCAGCTGGGGCGATCTGCATTGGCAAGAGTAACCTCGATGCCTTTGCACATGGTGGGAGCACAGAGAACTCATACTTTGGTGCTACACACAATGCTGTCGACAAGACGAAAGTCGCTGGCGGCAGTAGTGGTGGCTCGGCTGTGGTGACGGCGCTCGACATTGTGCCATTTGCCTTAGGAACAGATACGGGAGGCTCAATTCGCCAACCCGCCAGTTTCAATGGCGTGTATGGTATCAAGCCAACCTATGGCACGGCGAGCCGCTATGGTGTCGTGGCAATGGCCTCGAGCACTGATACGATGGGCTGCTTTGCGCGCAGTGCTGAGGATATTGCTGTGGTAATGAGCGTCATGGCTGGCCAAGATCCGAAGGATATGACGACGCTGCCCAATTTCTTCGCGCCTGCAACAGAGACGCCGCAACAGCTGAAAATCGGTATCATCAACGAAGCAATGGGCGATGGTGTTGATGCGGAGGTGCGTCAGGTGGTCAGCCAGTATGCCGATACCCTGCGATCGCATGGCCATACCGTCGAGACAGTCAGTATGCCGATGCTTCAGCATGCCCTTGCTATCTACTACATTGTTGTGCCGGCTGAGATCTCAAGCAACCTGGCGCGCTATGATGGTGTGCGCTATGGTCATCGTGCTGAGGGAGTTAAGACACTGGCCGAGCTTTATGGTCGGAGTCGCGACGAAGGCTTTATGCCAGAGAATAAGCGACGCATTATGATTGGTAGCTATGTACTGAGTAGTGGGTACTTCGACGCGTACTATCTCCAGGCGCAAAAAGCGCGGACATTGCTCATCAACGAATTTAACGCCCTGTTTGAGCAATACGACATGCTTCTTTTGCCGACAGCACCAACTCCTGCCTTTGGTCTTGGTGAAAACAGTGACGACCCGCTTAAGATGTATCTCGCGGATATCATGACAGTGCCAGCTAGTCTGGCAGGCTTACCTGCACTGAATGTGCCGGCTGGAGTGAGCCAGGCGGGCTTGCCGATCGGTGCGCAGTTGATTGGTCCCATGCAGAGTGATGCAACGCTGCTTGCTGTGGCAACCCAAGCCGCTACAGAAAGGAGCGCCTGATGTCTGGCAGTGTCACGATCCTTTTGGTGGGTATTATTATTATTGCTGCGATCTTGGTTGTCGTTGTTGCCCTGACGCGCCAGGGCGGTAAGGTGCTCAATGTCGAGAAATACCAAGCACGCTGGCTTGCCATTGAGAACAGCCTCGATAAATCCAACATTGGCACGTATCAGCTAGCTATCTTCGAGGCAGATAAGTTGCTCGATCTTGCTCTCCGCGAACGTGGCTTTGCTGGCGACACGATGGGCGAGCGCATGAAGTCGGCTCGCGAACAATGGAGCAATAGCAACCACGTATGGGGTGCTCACAAGGTGCGCAACAAGCTGGCACACGAGGCTAATGTGCGGCTCTCACGCGAGATTGCCTTGCGGGCATTAGCCGCGTATAAACAGGGGTTAAAGGATTTGGGAGCGATATAATTATGGCAGTTTCTCACGATGTTTTGCAAAAATATGAAGTGACGATTGGTATCGAATGTCACGTACAGCTGGCAACCGACACAAAACTCTTCAGTCCAGCAGACAATGACGCCCGCGATGCCGAGCCTAATAGCAAAGTCCACCCGATCGACTTCGGTTTGCCTGGTATGCTACCAATCCTGAATCGTCACGCTGTCGATCTTGCGATTCGGGCTGGCAAGGCACTCAACGCGCCTATCGCTCGTGTTTCGCGCTTCGATCGTAAGCATTATTTCTATCCAGATCTACCGAAAGGCTACCAGACAAGCCAAATGTACCAGCCAATTATCTTGGCGGGCTATGTCGATGTGCCGCTTGATGATGGCAGTACCACGCGTGTTCGGATTGACCATGCTCACATGGAGGAAGATGCTGGCAAGCTAACACACCACGATGGTTACTCATTAGTTGACCTCAACCGAGCGGGTACACCACTGATCGAGATCGTCTCGCAGCCTGATATTCACTCAGCAGCCGAGGCTCGTGCCTACGCAGCAGAGCTTCACAAGCTCATGACCTATGCTGGCGTCACACACGGCGATCTTTACCATGGTAATATGCGCTTTGATGTTAATATCTCAATTGCGCCAAAGGGTTCAGATCAGCTTGGTACGCGTGCTGAAGTGAAGAATCTCAACAGCTTCCGTAGTGTAGAAAAGGCAGTGGAGTATGAATTTGCACGTCAGGCAGCTTTGCTCGAGCGCGGTGAGCGTGTTGTGCAAGAAACTCGTGGCTGGAGTGACGATAAAGGCATTACTACGAGCCAGCGTAGCAAAGAAGATGCCCAGGACTATCGCTACATGCCCGACCCAGACATCCCGCCGATCGTCTTGACGGACGAAGAGATTGCTCGTGTCCAGCAGGATGTGTCGACGATGCCGGGTGAGTACCGTGCGCAGTGGCAGAGCCTTGCGCTGGATAACTCGGTGGTTAATACTGTGCTCAGTCATCAGCCACTGGCTATTTTGCTGAGTGATATCTACCCACTCGAGCATAATGCTGAGTCGATTTTGCAATGGCTTGGCGTCGATGAGCTGGTGTATGAGCGGCTTGTCAAGCGGATATTCAACTGGTTCGCTTCGACGCCAGAAGAGTTGATGGATATGAGCAAGGTTGAGTCGGGTTTTGTTGGGCCGCGGCGACTCTTGCTGCTCTCGCAATTGGTGGAGGACAACAAAGTCAGCTCAACTGGTGCGAAGGAGCTCTTTCTCGACCTCTTTGACGAGCAATATACTGGCAAGATGCCTGAGGCGATTGCTGAGGCGAAGAATCTGCTCCAGGTATCGGACGAGGGGGCGATTGGCGCAATTGTCGATGAGGTGATGAATGACCCAGCCAGTGCAGCGTCCATTGCCGATATCAAGGCCGGCAAGGATAAGGCAATTGGCTACCTCGTCGGGCAAGTCATGAAGCGATCCCGCGGCAAAGCCAATCCAGCTCTGGCGCAGAAACTGATTCGTGAGAGGCTGAAGTGAGCAACTAAAGGATATACAAGGAGAAACATAATGAAACGACCAACAAAAGCAATCATCGCCGCCGCGGGTTTTGGTACGCGGTTCTTACCGCAGACGAAGGCAATGCCTAAGGAGATGATGCCGCTGATCGATAAGCCGATCATCCAGTATGTGGTGGAGGAGCTCGTCCAGGCGGGGATTCGCGACATTATCATCGTGGGGAGCGCCAATAAGCGTGCGATCGAAGACCACTTTGATGTGCCAAATGAGGATCTACTAGCTAACCTCCGAGCTGGTGGGCCGAAGAAACAGCCATTGATCGATACTGTCAAGCAGCTCTCGGAGATGGCAAACTTCATCTACATCCGCCAAAAGGGTCCATACGGCAACGCAACGCCGCTGGCCTGTGCAGCGCATCTCATCAACCGTGACGAGCCCGTCATTTATACCTTTGCCGATGACTTCATTGCTGCCAGTCCAAGCCGCTTCCAGCAGATGATCGCTGCGTCGCAAGAGCTCGATGGTGCGGTACTATCGTGCAAAAAGATCGTCGATGATGCTGAGTTTGATCGCTACGGCGTTGTGGCTGGCCAGCAGCTATCGGACGGTGTTATTAAGATGAGCAACATCGTTGAAAAGCCAGGCAAGGCTAATGCGCCATCTGACCTCGCTAGTGTCAGTAGCTATATTTTGCCTGGCGAATTCTTTAGCTATCTTGAGCATGCGAAGGAGCATTTTGATGGGCATGGCGAGTTTACTGTCCAGCCTATTATGCAGCGGATGATTGATGACGACCACGCGTTCTTTGGTGTGGAGATTACCAACGGTACATATTATGACACCGGCGATAAGCTCGAGTATCTCAAGACCGTTGTGGATTTTGGCCTCAAAGACCCAGTGCTTGGCCCAGAGTTTGCAAAATACCTACGGACTCACTATACTGATACCCAGGCATAGATCATATGCTACTAACATAAAGGAGATACCGCATGGAGTGGGCCCAGATATTAGTTATCATGTTATCGGTATTGCTAGCGCTACTGCTGGTGCTTGCGATCGTTTTGACGATCATATTGATTCGCATTACGCAGCGGATTAGTGCTGTGGTCGAGTCGGCTGAACGCGTAGCAGCAAACCTTGAGGCAACGACTGATAATATTACCCGGGTTACCTCGCCGTTTTGGCTAGCCAAGACCGCTGTGTCTTCAATCAAAAAATTGTTTATTACCAAACGTAATCGATAAAGGAGGGACATAATGTCGAAAGGTAAATTTGTGCTTGGTGCAGCAATTGGTGCTGCCGCTGGTGTGGTGGCTGGGCTCTTAACGGCGCCAAAGTCAGGCAAAGAGACGCGAGCTGACCTCAAGAAAAAGGCACGTGAGCTCAAGCAAGACGCAACCGCAAAGGGAGACGAATTGCGTGCCAAGGGCGAGAAGGCATACTACGATGCACGTGATGCTGCTCGCGACTTACACGACCGCAGTGGCCGCGCTCTGCGCAGTGCTCGCGATGAGTTTGCAAAGGACAAGAAGTAGCCAGCAGGCGACAAAGGATGCGGTGAGTATTCTCCTTATAGGTAGAATGCTCACCGCATCTTCGTAATTATAATTATTATGACAAAGCAATCATCTCCACCACAGTACTCATCAGATGAGTCGGTGACTCGTGAGCAACATGACCGCCCTAGGCTAGCTACCAAGCTTGCACAGCAGGTTAAACAAGCCAACGAGACCGATGCACGCAAGGCTATCCTCGAGGATTTATTTTACGATTTTCATCGTAGCCGCGCAGAAGTCTACAAAATGAACTTCATCCGCGGGATATTTTTTGGCCTAGGGAGTGTGCTTGGCGGAACGATTCTTGTAGCGCTGTTGATCTGGCTGCTCAATGCCATCGGCCTCTTGGTGCCAAGCCTCGCGGACTTTATCGATAGCATTATCAAGGTGATGAGTACGCGGCATTGATATGTTGTGCAGAGGTAAGATGACCCATTCTGCGTGACTGGTCGTCACATTTCTCCTGATAGGACAATAGGGGGTGGTTAGTACCGACAAAGCAAATAGCCCTGACACCTCAGCTCTTATCAATTACAAGCACCCCGGTGTTGGCGTCACTACCTACTCATTTGCTATACTAGATAAGTATGACCTCTCACTCATTACCAGCTTTGCAACCATCGGATTTTGTTCACCTGCACAACCATACCCATCACTCACTACTTGATGGCTTAACGAAGATTGGTGACCTTGTCAGTACCGTCAAAGAGTATGGCATGACAGCAGCAGCCATTACCGACCATGGGACAATGAGTGGGGTGCTTGACTATTACAAGACGGCAAAGGCGGCGGGCATCAAGCCGATCCTTGGCATTGAGGCGTACGTTGCCGCTCGCTCGCGCTTCGATCGTGATCCCGCTAAGGATAAAATGCGCTACCACCTGACTATCATTGCGATGAATAATCAGGGGTACCATAACCTGATGCGACTGAGTACGAAGGCAAACCTAGAAGGGATGTACTATAAGCCGCGGATCGACCATGACCTCCTAGAGGAACTCAACGAAGGGCTGATTGTCCTAAGCGGCTGTGCAAGTGGTGAGATTGGTGAGGCGCTGCGTTATGACGACTACGCCAAGGCGGTCGAGATTGCTCAATGGTACAAGGGCGTATTTGGCGACCGCTATTACCTTGAGTTGCAAGACCATGGCCACCCCGAGTCTAATACGCACTGGGATGTGCAAGCGAAGATTAACGAGGGCCTGCGCCGCATGGCTGAGGAGCTGGACATCCCTCTGGTTGTGACGTGCGATGGTCACTATTTGACGCACGACTTTCAAGACGCGCATGAGATATTGCTCTGCGTGGGGACGGGCTCATTCTTGAGCGACGAAAAGCGGATGAGCCTGAAAGACTTCGAGCTCCACCTGACTGACCCGCGCGATATCATTACTCGCTGGGGAAGAGAGCTACCCGAGGCCATCACCAACACCAAGCAGATTGCCGACCGCTGCACTGTCGATATCGAGCTGGGTAAAATCCTCATCCCAAAGTACCCATTGCCTGATGGTGAGACGAGTGAGCATAGCTACCTGCACAAGCTAGTGTATCGTGGTCTAGACCAGCGTTACAATGGTGCAAAGCCCGAAGATACTGCCGATCAGCTCCCCGAACAGATCATCCCCACTTTGGCTAATGACGTGCGTGAGCGAGCCGAAATGGAGCTAGGTGTGATGGCAAGCATGGGGTATGAGGGGTACTTTTTGATCGTGCAGGATTTTATTAACTGGGGTAAGAGTCAAGGGATTGTCTTTGGGCCAGGCCGGGGTAGTGCCGCAGGGTCGATCATTGCCTATGCGCTTAATATCACTGATCTTGACCCACTCAAGTACGGTCTACTCTTTGAGCGGTTTCTGAACCCCGATCGCATTAGCATGCCTGATATCGATGTCGACATCCAGGATACGCGGCGCGATGAAGTGATCGACTACTGTGCAAATAAATACGGTCACGACCACGTCAGTAATATCGTCACCTTTGGTAAGATGGCGGCTCGGGCGGCGGTGCGTGATGTCGCACGTGTGTTGGAGGTGCCGTATGCTGAAAGTGATCGCCTGGCCAAGATGGTACCACCACCTGCCCAGGGGCGGCACATTCCGCTGGCAGTCAGTACTAAAGAAGACCCTGACCTTAAGCATGAATACGAGACGAACCCAACCGCCAAGCAAGTTTTTGATTATGCTATCCAGCTAGAGGGAACGATTCGCAGCCATGGGGTGCACGCGTGCGGTGTAGTGATTGCTCCCGACGAGCTCGTTAAATACATTCCGCTGGAGCAGGCGCAGAAAGGCGTGGTGGCGACGCAATTTCCAATGGGTGAGGTTGAGGATCTTGGTCTGCTCAAGATGGACTTCCTTGGCCTATCGAACTTATCGATTATTAATAATGCAATGCGGATTATCCGCAAAGTCTATGGTGATGCAATCGACCTCTCCACGCTGCCGCTTGATGACGAAGAGACGTACAAGCTCTTTCAGCGAGGTGATACAACAGGGGTATTCCAACTTGAGTCGGCTGGGATGAAGCGTTATTTGCGCGCTCTCAAGCCGTCGCACTTTGAGGATATCATCGCAATGGTGGCGCTGTATCGGCCTGGACCAATGCAGTTTATCGATAGTTTTATTCGGCGCAAGCACGGCGAGGAGGAGATCACCTACCTCCACCCGGGGATGAAGAGTTCACTTGAGAACACCTATGGTATCTTGGTCTATCAAGAGCAGTTTATGCAGATCTCCAAGGAGTGGTGTGGCTTTACTGGTGGGCAGGCCGATACCCTGCGCAAGGCCGTTGGTAAGAAAAAGATTGATTTGATGAAGAAGGTAAAGCCGGAGTTTGTCGAAGGAGCGGTGAAGGTCGGTGGAGCGACGCGTGAGATGGCCGAGACATTTTGGACGCAGCTGGAAGAGTTTGCTAACTACTGCTTTAACAAAAGCCACGCGGCGTGCTATGGGCTCATCGCCTACTGGACGGCATATCTCAAGGCGCACTACCCCGATGCCTTTATGGCAGCCTTGATGACAAGTGATCATGATGACGTCGACCGACTAGCGATCGAGATCACCGAGTGTAAGCATATGGGCCTGACGGTGCTTAACCCTGATGTCAATGAATCGTACGAGGAATTTGCCGTGGTACCGGGCAAGAAGCAGATTCGCTTTGGTATGGCAGCTGTGAAGGGTGTTGGCGTGGGCGCAGTGGAAGAGATCGTCAAAATGCGTGACCGCGATGGGAAGTTTGCTACGGTGGAGGACTTTGCCAAGCGTGTCTCGACGAGTAAGTGCAATAAGCGGGTTTGGGAGTCACTCATTAAGTCGGGCGGCTTTGATGCGCTGGGTGATCGCTCCGACCTCCTCTTTAATCTTGAGAATGTCCTTGCCTTTGCTAGCAAGTTGCAAAAGGAAGCGCTGAGTGGCCAAACCGATCTCTTCGGTAGCCTAGCCGATAGCTCGACCGAGGTCATGCCGTCGATTGAGCTTAAGCCAGCACCCGTCAAACACACTGACAAAGAGCGCCTCATGTGGGAGCGCGAACTGATTGGCCTCTACATTAGTGCGCACCCGCTCGATCATTACGACACGTTCTTTGCTGAGCAGACCGTACCATTGCGCAATGTCTCGCCACAGATTGATGGCCAGACAGTGACGATCGGTGGCCTCGTGACGCGTTTGCGGACGATTGTGACGAAGTCGGGCAGTAAGATGGCCTTTGTAGGAATTGAGGACAAATCGGGTGAGAGTGAGATTATCATTTTCCCGAATCTGTACGAGAAGCTTGCTGGCCAGCTGGAGCAAGATGTGGTAATTACTGCCAGCGGCAAGGTGAGCGCGCGCGATCGTGATGGCAACCTTGGTGATGAAGCCAAGCTAATTGCCAATGAAATCACCGTCGTGACTGATACCGACCTAGCCGAATACCAAGCAACTGGTCGCACGATGTCTGCACCAACCGGCCCAGCAGCTACGCCCCGCCGCCGGTCATCATCGCAGAAGAATACTACCCAGCGTTCAGCGCGAGCATCGGCAGGCACGACAGCACCGTCAACACCACAGGCCCCGCCACCCAAACCGCTTGATACACTCCCAACGGTCTATGTGCGGGTCAAGAACCCCGATGATATGGCTGCTCTTACGAAGTTTAAGCAGCTGTGTACACAAAACCCGGGCCAGCACGATATTATTATGATGCTCGGTGATGACAAAACGTCGGCGATTCGCCTGCCATTCCGGGTCGACGCCCAGCAGCGATTGCAGGATGAGCTTGCACAGATCCTCGGTAGAGACTGCGTTGTTGTTAAATAATGCCGTCCCCGCGTACGGGGTGACTCGCGCCACCCTGGGAGTCTGCAGATTGCGCGTGTTATAAAGAAACTTCGAACAATTGCGTCTACGACCAGGGCGGCGCGAGGCCAGATACTTGCGAGGCGAGCGAAAATAAGCTCAAGCGCAGGCAAGTTGCAGGCGGTAGCTTGGTTATGCTACCTGCTGCTAGTATAACCTGATATTTGCCACAACGCAAACAAAATGGGTACATATGACACTGTAACTATCCAGCGGTTGTGAGCGCATAGAGCGCGATACCGGTCGCGACTGATACGTTAAATGACTCCTTCTGTCCATACATTGAGATCTCGATGATGTCATCCACAAGCGAGAGCGTCTCGGCCGGAATACCATGGACTTCTTCGCCAAGCAAAAGGACGAGTTTGCTTGGTGGCTGGTACTGCTGGAGAGAAACAGAGGTAGAGGCTTGCTCAAGCGCAACAATGCGATAGCCAGCAAACTGCTCAAGGTCAAGCTCTGGCTGGTAATCGAACGGCACAAGAGCTTCAGCACCAAGCGCCGTCTTGTGGATTTGCTGGGTGATCTTTTCGCGGATGTGCGGCAAACGTGGGTCGGCTCGCACTGTTTCTTCAAGGTGGTAGGCACAGTGCGGTGGGGTTGGCTGAAGGGCAAGATCGGGGTAGGGTGTGTAGCCACTGAGGATAAGCCGCTGCACACCAAATCCTTCGCAGGTACGAAAGATTGCCCCGACATTGTGCGCTGAGCGAATGTTGTGCGCGATAACAATAATTTCTGGCATAGTATGTATTATACCTGAAGTGCTTTAGATGTACCCCCTATATTTACCACGAGCTTTTTGTTACACTAAGAGGGATGAATGAAGATGAAGTCCAACAACGTCGTCGCCAGCAAGATGAGGCGTCGACCGAACAACGCTCGCGCATTCTTGGCCTCAAATACCTTGATATGCGCCCCATCGAGGAGACACTGCCACTAGCACGCGACCTAATGACGATCGAGGAGATGCACAAC
>CAURVP010000017.1:0-23671 GCA_963528475.1 uncultured Candidatus Saccharibacteria bacterium
TCCCAACCGCCTTTGTAGAGACCAATATCCGCACGGTGTATTTTAATCACTTTTTTGCTGGGCAAGAAGGTGTGAAGGATAAGGATGTGCTGGCGCTGGTGGAGCAGACGATGGATAAAGAGCAGCCCCGCCAGTGGTTCTGGGCGCTGATGGACTACGGCGCCGAGCTGAAGGCGGCGGGCAAGGGTCAGCTCGGCACCAGCCGGCACTACACGCGGCAGTCGCGCTTTGCTGGCAGCCTGCGCCAGATGCGGGGTGAAATTGTGCGGCGCATGGCGCAGGGGCAACCACTGAGTGTCATTACCCAGGAGCTACAGGGTGACCCGCGTTTTGCTGCTGCACTGAATGGACTACGGAAGGATGGGCTTGTATGAGTGAGTTAGCTCTCACGCGAGCAGAGGCTATCGCGCTATGTCACACGTGGGCGCGGATGCTTCGCCGAGAGTATACGATCGACACACTGGTGAGTGACTATGGCGATGGGGTGCTTATGTCTGACCAGTTGGCCTATCCGCTTGAGATGCAGCCATGGATCACACCAGAAACGGAGCCGCTCCTCTGGGCGATTCGCGACCATGCAGTAGATGTCGATATTGACCACACCCGGCGAGCTGATTGGGAGAAGCTACTGGAGCTGATCGCTCAGCTACCAAAGAGTGAATCATAAGATACGTGGAGACATTAGCACTAGATAGTGCGTGACAATAGCAGCCTTTCTAGTCTATGACCTGCACCTAGCTTCCTATGCAGATAATGAATATTTAATAGGTATATTCATTTTTTATGAAAGGTAAGGAAGTCATGGTAGACAATAGCCACATAACGAAAATTCAAGGCAATAAGACGACCACTCCTACAGCTGCACGCCAAGCCACCCAGCGAGCACTGTTCCAGCGCCATAGGCCAGGGCGGCAGCAATAGCGCCGAGCGCGAGCGTTTGCAGGGCAGCAACGAGTGGATTCTCACCACCAACTTTGCCCTTGATATAGCCAATTGCTACAAAGGTGAGCGCCGTAGCTCCCGAGCTGATGTAAAACAGCAGAGGATGAGCCGCGCTCGAGCCGCGTGCCAGCACATGGGCAAGATAGGGGATAACAGGCACACTACCAACAGCGACAAAGGCAGCAAAGGTCATGAAGCCGATGATTTTTGGTGAGGCGCGTTTGCTTGTATTGCGTGCTGACTCGTCGTGCTCAGCGCTGGCTGCGAGGTAGGCGCTAGCACCCATCGAGAAGCCATCGGCAATAAGGTTGGCTGCGCCCAGCACCAAGATAATTGCACTCGAGATACCCGCGCCAGCACTGGCTGCTACCACAGCAAAGGTTGTGACGGTACCATCGACTGCACCATAGACAAATTCAGAAATATAACGTTTGAGGACAGGTTTCATATTCATAACTTGGTTAGTATAGCATAGTGTGGTGCAAATGCAAAAGCGAGCAGCCAGTGGAGGCATGATGAAGATCACAAGATGGAGGTAATGGGCGTCTCACCACTGAGGTAATTAATGAATATCTGAGCAGAATGTTCATTGTAACAGTGTGCAAGATAAGTATAGGGCAATAGATAAGCTACAAATCTAGCTTACGACTCGTTTGCTTGCTTAGGCTTGAGGAGAAGCTGATTGCGCTCGGCAGTGCGCGTCCGTGCCTCATCTAGCAGAGTGGTGCCTTCTTGCGAGCTGAGGCTAACGGTCCGCACATACTCGCTCTTGGTCTTCTTGTCGTAGCCTGAGACAGCGACGAGGCCGAGTTGTTCGTCGGCATAAATGACGTTCTCTTTCTCACCGTTGTAGTCGATTTTGTTAAATAGGCTTACATCTAGCAGTGCCGTACCGCGGCCATTGTCCCACGTGGCAAAGACACCAATGCGGCGCTGGGCTGCATCTGGATTGGTCGAGTCAAATGGCGTATCTTTATCGATATACTCGATGATTGGTGCAAAGACCAGCGTATCGGCCTTGGGAAGGATCGTCTTGAGTGCGTGGTCGGCGGGTAGCGAGTACGCCAAGGCAAAGCGCTTGCGAAAGTCATACGAGAGCGGGTAGCGTCCATCGGTCGACGTGGTGCACTCGACCTGGAGGCGCGAATCGAGGAAGGCGAGCTCAGCGGGTGAGTAGATTGGTTTGTGCTCCTCTGTTGCGGTGACTTCATTCGTTATTTGGCTCACCTTCGTATCGGCATCGGTGTAGACCGTAGAATTACCCATGACAGTGACGGGGGAGGCGTATTCATTCACAGCGTCAGACTTATCGCGCTTGCTGAGGCCGCAGCCCATAGCAAGCAGCTGCTGGATGGTATCGACAGCACAGTACTGCGTTATATTGCCCTCGGCATCAGTAATGAGGCAGTCCATCACCATCTCATGCCCCATGCCTTTGCCGAACTGCTTTTCCTTGCTGGGGTCGCTGTTTTTCTCATCTCTCGAGAGTAGGTGTCCAACCTCATGACTGTATACGTTGCCACCAGTCTTATTGCTCAGCACAAGCACCATCGGGCCGTTGCCACCCTTGGCTTTGTCTTCGTCGGTGCTTTGGAAGGCGAGGCCGAGTACATTATTCTCCACACCTGCTGAGTTAACGGCCATTAGCATGAGTGAATGCTCACCATCCTGCACGTCTAGCTGCTCACGGTATTCTTCAGCGATTTTTTTGATTTGGTCGTTGGAGTAATAGTATTCGGTCGTGCCATCTTCCTTGGTGCGAGTGCTGTCTGGCGCAGTGTTGCAGGCAAACTCGGTTATGTGAAACTGATATGCATCGCGAGTTGTGTGAGTGATGCGGCCAGTGTGGACGCGCACTTCTTCGTATATTTCTTCGTTGGTCTTGCCAGGCTCGAAGCCAGCCGCATTAAGAGCCACAACGCCGAGTCGGACAACGACCGGCTGGAATGAATCATTCTCGTGGTCTTGGCACTGTTCTGCAGAAGGCTGAGGGGTGTCGCCGCTGAGTAGAGCACTCAGTGCTCCTAAGCCAGCCGCTGCTAACGCCTCGCGGCGCGTTAGATGCCCTGATGGTTTTTTGACTGAGCCATCCGGTGTAGCTTCAGATTTTGAGCGAGTCATACTAGCTATATTATATCACTAAATATCGAAAAATGTCAAACTTTGCAGACCTGCGCTGCGTGGTTCTAGCCATCTGCAGCTTAAGATTTTTCTTTTGAATGTTAGCTCAATCTCTTATTTTGCTATTTTCTCTTTTGTAAGCATAAATAAAGCTGAGCATCTCTCGAAAATATTCAGCTGTTCTACAGAGGTAGAAGCAGATTAGTAGAAAACTAAAACTCGCCTATTACTTAAAGCGAGTTTTAGGAACACTGCCAGCATGAGGTGCTATTGCTGCTCGGCTGGTGCTTGTGTTTGTTGCTGATTCTCGGTGTCGCTATTAGTAGAGAAGAGCTGGAGGGATTCATCGCTCAGTACGTTAGGGTCAAAGGTACCATCGGCAACCTTACTGCGGCGCTGCTGATACATTTTTTTGAACTCGTCGAGCGACTCTTTCGTAACGCTGCCTTCGGTTTTGTACGTCTCGGGCTCAGCATCGCGAGCGGCTTGCTTGCGCACCTCCTGGAAGCCAGGCCGACTGAGATCAACCTGCGCTGCACCACTGGTGTTGTACATATCCATAGCGATCCACACCATGACGCCTGCAATAGCAATCACCCCGCAGATCATCACCAAAAAACGGTGCTCGCGCATGGTGGTTAGCTGGTGCTCGAAGTCGATCTTATTGGGCTGGCTGCTGGGCACTCGGCACCTCCTTCTTGGCGGGGAATTGCTTGCTATAAAATACGTCGAACTGTGAGCCATATTGGCTCAGTAGCTGGTTGAGTCGCAAAGCGACATCGGCCACTCGTTTGCGTTGCTCGCGCACGGGCTTGATGCGGTAGTAGAACTCGACCGGTTGGTCGGTGCAGTCGATGCGCAGCAGCTCAGAGAGCTTTTCTTCGTATTGGCGATACTCGCTGCGGAAAGCGGTAAGCTGAGTATTGTATTCTACCGTCGTCTTGGCAAGCTCCACACCATCGAGTCGGTTGAGAGCGATGCGGCTATTAAGTGGTGCCATCAGTCGGGTAGCAATCACCTCGTACTGCTGCCCTTGGTTGACCCGGACAAGCCCATCGTTGGCGTGGATGCGCCGCAGGTTAGACTTGACGCGGACGCAGTTTTGTTTTATTTGAGTGAGTTGATCGTTGCTAAGCGGTGCAGCAGGCTCGGCATAGGCCGGAGAGCCAAGTGCAGCAGTAGCAATCATAACAACAGCAAGAAAAGTGCGCTTCATAGCTCCCCATTATGACGCATCAGAGGAGATTGGTCAAATGATTTGCTCTTAAAAATAATTACGTAATCACTGCTGCAATAAAAGCGATCAGTACTAACAAGATTGGTATCCCAAGACCCAGAATGAGAGCAATGTTGACACCATTGTTGATAATGATACTGTCGCGCTCGAGGCCATTGACGAGCTTTGCAAAGGGCGCATAGGCTTGGATGGCGGCCCACCACCAGTCGTAGTCGTTGTTGAGGGCTCGCTCGATGTTGTGGCCATAGAGAGTACCACCAATGCCAGGTGACACCGCAGCACCAAGGCCGGCCAGCAGCTGAGCGCTCGCTCCAGCAAAGTCGAACTGAATGCGCTGGCCATTGACCCATATAATGATAAAGCTTGCCTCGACCGCCGCTTTGGTAATCTGCTGCGGATCGATGTCGAGCACTACACCGATCATTTGATTTGTTTGGGGGTCAAAATCGACGGCGCGGATGCGATTGGCTGTCGTCCATTCGAGCACACAGGGCACTTGGCTAAAGATGGTGCGATTGCGATAGTGCGAGACAGGCGTTGCCATAACCAGTGGTGTACCGTCGAAAACACTGCTGTAATTGGCATCCATCACTACTGGTGCAGGCTGGGGAGCTGGCTGCATAACGAGAGGGGTGGGCTGCTGAGTGGGCGGGTGCTCAGCTAGCTGTGCTGGTGCTGGCTGCGCGAGGTCGCCCTGCGGCATTGGGGTTGCTGGCTGTGGCGCTGGAGCTGCTACTGGTGGCTGTGGAGCTTGCCACGCCACTGGCTGCTGTGGCTGTGTTTGCACTGGCTGCTGTGGATAATATTGTGTTGACGGCATAGGCTGAGCCTGAGGCGGAGCTGCCGGCTGTGATTGATAAGGATAAGAAGGAAATTGCTGATTCATGAGTGTATTATACTACACTGGTAAAAATACCAGCGTGATAATCATTAAGGACTCGCTGCCTGGAATAGACTGTAACGGTAGTATGTATGCAACGGTGGTGGGTAGAGGTTACTTGTGCTTGCCTGGCGAGGCTGCACCCAGCTCGATGTGCTCCTTCTCAAACTCACGCAGGATCCGTCGCCGCATCTCGGCCGTGAGGGCCCACTGGTCGGATGGTTGAGTTTTGCCGGAGACGACGAGGCTAATCGACGATGCATTGAAGTCGCCAAGGATATCGAAGTGTGGCGGTTCGATTACCTTGCGCTGCCATTTTTCCTCGCCAGAAATTTCCTCACCAATCCGATTGATGATATCGCTGGCGGTACTAATGTTGGTATCAGGCGCAACAGTAATGGTGAAGTATACTTTGCTATAGCCCATCGTCTTGTTGATGACATGCTGCACCACGCCGTTAGGGAAGAAGTGGACATTGCCCTCGACGTCGCGGATCACTGTGGAGCGTACACCGATTCGCTCGACTGTCCCGCCAAAGCCATCGATCTCGATAATATCTCCTACCCGATACTGGTTTTCGCTAATAATAAATACCCCGGAGAGAAAATCCTTAACGAGTGACTGCGCGCCAAACCCGAAGGCGACACCAATAATCCCTGCGCTCGCAAACAGCGGCGCAAGAGCTGCATTATTGAAAAAATGAGTAAAGATAGCATAGCCCGCAATCACCACCACAATAATACGCCACACATTGGCGAAGAGCCCGCCCAGCGTCTTATGCCGCTTCTCGAGATCCTTCTTGGGCAGCGTGCGCTGATATGTGGTAACGAAGGCATGCCGCGTCAGCCACATCACCACGCGTGGTCCCACCCAATACAGTGCAATCGCCACGACAATAATGATAATAATCTCTAGTGCAGTGAGCTCGGGTGAGGTAATTGGCTTCATAATATGGTAGTATAACAGATGTGAATGATGAATTAAACCAGCTTGTGCTTACTTTGCAGCGTGGTGGCGTGGCGGTGCTGCGGACTGATACGCTGTATGGCATTGTTGCCCGGGCAGATGACGAAGCGGCAGTGGCGCGGGTGTATCACCTTAAGCAGCGTGATAGTAATAAATCATCCATCATCCTCGTGGCCGATGCCAGTCAAACGTATGCCGATGTACCCACCTTACCGTCGCTTAATACCTCTCAGCCCACGAGTATCTTGCTCGATTCGCCCCATGCTCCGCGGTGGCTTCGCCGTGCCAATGATATGCTGGCCTATCGCCAGCCGCAGCTGCCGTGGCTCCAGGTGGTCTTGCGCCAGACTGGCCCGTTGATCGCTCCCAGTGCTAATCTCGAAGGTCGGCCGCCCGCCCGCACTATTGCCGAAGCTCGTGCCTACTTTGGTGATGGTGTCGATTACTATTATGATGGCGGTACTGTGCCGACTGATACACCGCCATCACGCTTGGTGCGGGTGCTATCTGATGGGGTAGTGGAGCGGCTCAGGTAGGGCATAATAACCTGAGAAAAAGTTAGAAGCTTACCTAGTAATGTAAGTATTACAACATTTTTTAGAGCGGTTCTCACTTCTCGAGTGAAAAACATGCTAGACAAATAGTGAGTTCTCATACCTCACCCGAATAGCGTGGAGCGTGGGGTCATCCGCGAAAGAGGCCGCGTGATTCAGGTATAATAGACTCATGACGTATCTTGACCCTCAGCAATTTATCATCACTCGCAAGCGCAAGAAATATCGCTTTGCTAAGTTCCATAACGCCACCAACTGCTACGAGTACGACGAATGGTGCCAGGCAACACCAGAGGTGCGGCAGAGTGCGACGGTGCTCGAGGTTGGTGCTGGCACCGGGATGTTTAGTGTGGAACTAGCGGCGCAGCACCCGGATGAGGTATTTGTGGCACTGGACGTTAAGGGTGATCGCTTGCAAAAAGGTGCATACACGGCGCTCGAGCGTGGCATCACCAATGTGTTGTTTGTGCGGGCTCGGGCCGATCAGATTGGCGAGCTCTTTGCTGCTCACTCGCTCAAGCAGTTGTGGGTGACTTTTCCTGATCCATTCCCTAAGCGGCGCAGCGCTGGCCGGCGTCTTACTCACCCAACATTCTTGCGCCAGTACGAGCAGCTGTTGCAGCCTGGTGGCTCGCTTTTGCTCAAGCATGACGATCGCGATTTCTTTTGTTGGAGCCTGGAGCAGCTCGTTGCCTGTCAGTGGTCGATTCGTGAATTATCTTTCGATCTCCACGAGTCGTCACTACCTGATGAATACAAGACGCTCACCGCCTACGAACAGCGCTGGATGAGTGAGGGGAAAGCGATTGGCTGCGTGCGAGCGACGACCGGTAATGGCCAGTAGTACCGCTTCGTAGCAAGATTACATACTCACCTGACTGAGCTCTAGTATGCCGTGTTGCTGGCTCGCTAGTGCGTTATTTTTGTAGCGTTGATCATAACTAATATCTGTGCTGCACCACTCGGGAGGGCAGAATGTTTCAGCGCGTAGTGTCGCCTCGGTCTCGCGGCCACGAAACTCAACTTCAGCAGTGACGAGCTTCCCCTCAAGGTTGCCGTGGTAGATATCAAGCTCGATTGTATGCTCGTTACTATCAGGGTCGGTGTAGGGTACATAGTAGCGTGTTTTCTCGATGCGCTTGCCCTTGGTGAGTGGCCATAGCGAAGCAAAGGTTGCTTCATTAATAATGATGTTTTGCTCATCTCGCACGACAGTACCACCCGATTTTACTGTGAGCTCAAAACGTTGCCCATCACCAAAACGCCGGACGCGTGTCTCCGATCCATCGCTGCTGTGCGCGAGATAGCCCTGACTGATGTCGATATGATCATATGAGTCAATATCTGCTGGTATCTTATCAAGATTGACTAAAAATTTACGCTCAACTTCTTTGAGCTGATTAGGGCGCTCAGGGACGTGAGAACTCATCATGTCGGCAGATTTTTCTTGTGCATAGCATGTCTCAAAATGATAAGCGAGGTTTGCATACAGCTCAGCGAGCTCAGGAAATTCTGTGCCAAATCGCTGAGTGAAGCTCTCGATGAGCTTGTCGTGTGCTGCTTGCAGTTCAGCAAGATTTTTAATGCCATAGTCCTCTTCGACTACCCGCACTCCTTGCCCAACAATATCCATCGCTACTGGAAGAATCTTATCGACTGCTCGTACAAAGCGTGCTTCGGGTGTGTTTTGTGCTTCGTAGCGCTCTAGCCCCTGACGCATAACGGACGGAAGACGCTGTAATAATGTGTGGGCTGCTTGCTGCTCGTTTTGTTGTTTGATGGAAAGTTGCACAGGGGTAAGGTCGAACGTTGCGACATCGCCAGTGGCAATCTCGAGCAGCTCGTGGACAGTTGCAAATTGCTGCACCATATCATTATCCAACTGCGGATAGAGACAGGCGCGTAATTCTGGCGCAAGGGCGGCAAGCGACCAACTATGCTCTGCGTCGTTCTCGCGCTCGCCACCGGGTCGGCGTGGCACGCGCACTACATCGGCCAAATCACAGCTTATCTCCATACTCTGCAGTGCAATATGGCATAGTTGGCTTTGGATAGGTGATGGTGTAATATCTCGTTCGTGAAATAGGTGTGGTGGATAATTGTGTTCTGGCAGCCAAGTCGTTGACGTGTGATTATATTGGTTATTATTGTGGTGACTATTATATGGCAGGTTATTCATATCACTACCATAGCGTGCTATAGTAAATATGGATAGATAGGATAATTTGAGTCAAATATGTTTGAGCAAGATACGATTAACCACTACATCCAAAGGCGAATTCTCAGTGTGCTATGCTACCGCAAAATGGCTCGCTTTCGTGATCTGCGCCCGCCACGAGTGGATACCAATCTCTTTAGCTATCATCTCAAGGTGCTGATTCGTCACCAGCTAGTTCAAAAAGTGCCAGGTGGCTATAGCCTAGCACCACGTGGTTTGGCGTATGTCGATCGGGTTAGCACAGACACTATGCTGGTTCGGACCCAACCTAAAATCGTAACTATGCTAGTGGTGCAAAATAGTAATGGTGACGTCTTACTCCAACAGCGCACTAAGCAGCCCTACATTGATACCTGGACGCTCCCTTACGGCAAACTCCACATCGATGACAGATCTATCCAAGCGGCAGCTCAGCGCGAAGCGGCGGAAAAACTTGGCGCTATAGACTTAGTACTACAGCATGCGGGCGAATGCTATATTCGTGTTTGGGCAGACAAGGCAATTCTCTCAACCACGCTTGCTCATGTATTTTATGGGGCGACTGATGATATCACTCCGCACGAACGGCTCATTTGGGCACGCCCACACAAACTGGCTCAGTACACACTTGCACCAGCAGTGGAGCAGATTGTCGCACGGGCATTCTTTCGCGATCCATACTTTTTTGAGGAGTTTGACGACGTTTTAGATCAATAACAAGGAGGATATATGAAGATCGACGACTACGCACAGCAAGCAATCACTACCCTGAGCAGTGACTATGCCTACGGTGATGCTAATGCCCAGCTGATGGGTATGGTGCTAGGCCTGGGTGGCGAATCGGGCGAGGTGCTCGAGAAGTTCAAGAAGCTACTGCGCGACCATCAGGGCACAATAACCGAGGCAGATAAGCAGGCAATCATTAAGGAGCTAGGTGATATTTTGTGGTATGTAACGGCAGTGGCACACCTGCTTGGTTCGAGTCTCGAGGAGGTTGCTCAGCGTAACAACGCCAAGCTTGCCAGCCGCCAGCAGCGCGGTCAGCTGCGGGGTAGTGGGGATGACCGGTAGGTTGTATATTGCTTGAGAATATTGCAGTCCACCCCATCCACTGCCCGCAGGTAATAACGAGCAGCGTAGAAGCTTGCAAGCACCATTTGCAACGGATGTGGGCCGCTTGAGCTGGTGTCTACCCCTGTTGTGCGAGCCGCTGCCGCACCCAGCCATCAATCGTGCCTGCTCCCATGCAGAGCACAAGCTTGCCCTCGGCGCGGGCAGTTTGGATGACGTGCCACAAGGCATCATCGAGCTCGGCATAGTGAACGCTATTATGGTTTGTTAGTTGCTCAGTCAGTTGCTGCGGGGTGAGGATGGATAGAGTCGGGTCTTCGCGGCTAAGGTAGGTTGGCAGCCAATAGATTTGCTCGGCGCGCTCCATACAGTCGGTGTATTGCTGACGGATCTCATGCTGACGAACGTTTTGATGTGGCTGATATACCAGCACAACGTGGTCGGACAATTCTCGTGCCATTTGCAATGTCGCGGCGATTTCTACCGGGTGGTGGCCATAATCGCTATACAGCCCAGTCCCAAGCCGCTCAAAGCGTCGCTGCACTCCCGGGAAGGTATTGATAGCCGCTCGAATGTGCTCAGGTGAGCCGAGCCTGAGCTGCTTGCACGCCGTTGCCACCAGTGTTGCGTTTGCTCGGTTGTGGGCCCCTGCGAGTGCAAATTGCTGCACATCCTCATCTTCCAAGACACGCGCCCGCCGCCGTGGTGGCACAACGCCCACATCGGCATCGCGCTGCCACATGATAGTATATTCGCTCTGCTCAAGGAAGCGGCTAAAGGCATCGGTGTAATCCTGCTTGGTAGGATAGGTGTCTGGGTGGTCGTAGTCAACAGAGGTCAGCAGCGTGAGATAAGGGTGGAACTGCAAAAAGTTGCGGTCAAACTCATCACACTCATACACAAAGTAGCGACTACCTGGCACATAATGGCCACTGGGGCCAAAACTCAATGTTGTACCCACCGAGTAACTCACTGGCTCACCCAGCTGACGCAGCGCCCACACCATCAGGCCAGTTGTCGTCGTCTTGCCGTGGGTACCAGCGATGGCGATGAGCTGGAGGTCTTTTTCGTTGATGAGATAGGTGAGGAGCTCGTCACGCTTAGCGGTATAGATGCCAAGTCGGCGTGCCAAGACGAGCTCGGGGTGATCGGGCGGCAAAGCTGCAGTATAGATAAACCAATCGATGGGGGTTTGCTTGTGGCGATAGGCCAGGTATTCGCCTGTTTGGTCTTGTGAGACGGAGATGCCACGCTGCTCGAGTTCTTGTGTCTCGAGCCCAATGTGACTATCCGAGCCAAGCACATGGTGCCCTGCGTCGTGCGCCAACTCAGCCAGCGGCCCTAGGCCCACGCCGCCGATTCCAGAGAAGTAGATATTCATACCTTCCATTGTACCGCCTCTGGCACAAAACCACCAGAGGTAGCTAAGGAGTGCGATTGCTCCACCTCGCGCTACTGGGTTCAATATTGAGGTTATGCTATACTAGAGCCAAAGCATAAGTGGGCATACGTAGGGTACATAGCATGGCAAACAAACAGCAAGTCAAGCGGTCGATGAAGCGGCTCCGACGCATTAAGATGTGGCACCTGGTGCTACTGCTTATGGTGCTGCTCGTGCTCTCTGCAACCTTTTTGCGACTCAATAATGTGGGGATGACTGAGCGGCGACGAGCAGTTCTCTCGGCCGACAAGGCAGGTAATATGGAGCAGATCCGCCAGCGCATCGCCGACCTCCAGCAGTATTCCTCTGCCCATATGAATGCGGATACCGGCCCTATCTACCTGCAAGAGCAGTACAATCGCGACGTCAAAGCTGCGCTTAACGCCTCAATGAGCACCGCCAATCGCGCTGGCCAAACCGCCAATGCCAAGGCTGATGCAGTGTGTAAGCCACGGTTCCGCAGCTGGTCGATTGACTATGTGCGCTGTGTCTACGAGGAGCTCGGCAAGCTCAGCAGCACCAATGCGAGCCTTCAGACTGCCAAAATGCCCGACACTAGCCTCTACCACTACAACTTCAGCGCACCACTATGGTCGCCCGATTTCGCTGGCTGGACGATTCTCCTCACTGGCGTGGTCATCTCAGCCATTCTTGGGCGTATTGTGGGGATGATTATTTTGCGGATTATGCTGCGCGTTCAGTATCGAGCGGCGAAATAAATAGCCAAAAAATAAAAAATTACAACATAATTTACAACACGTACAACACGCAAGATGGCTTTGAACGGGCGTTCGCTAGACGCTCCATAAAATTTATGCTTGACCCCTGTTTATCGTACAAAAATAGTACCAACATCTATCATACACAATAACCATAAGCAAAAAACAAAATTACTTACCCTTGGCCGTCATCTCTGTAAAAAATCGCCGCCAAAGTGTTGACATCCATTTTATGAGCATGTAGGCTAGGTTTTGTAAGATCAAATAGGAGGAGCACTATGGCTTACGAATATACTAGTTCGAATGGTACTACATACTACTTGCACACGCAAAAAGATGCGGTATTGCGCGGTGGCGTAAAGCGGACGATTTACTACTTTTGCAAATCACCAAACAACGGCAAGGGCGAGCCGTGTGACATGCCTGAGGGCTACTATGTGAAGGAACACTCACGCAACAAATTCCCCTTTGCTGCCAAGAAAGATGCGGCAAAGCCCGCCAAGAAGGCTGCTAAAGCAACCAAATAACCCGGACACTTGTATATGAAAAAAGACCTTTCTGTAACAGAAGGGTCTTTTTTGTTGACTTAGTGCAAGAGAGGGCTACACAGCAAGTAGAGTATGAGATGAAGTAAGCCGCGAGCCTATACTGCGTGGCGATGACTAAGTTTGTATAGAGAAGTACGCTCTCGCACTACTCAGAGTGCTAGAGAGCGATGTTTGGCATGAATTGTGGCTTTTCTCTCATTTTGTACCTCTCGCAGCGAGAGGGGCGTAAGAAGAGATGTGAGCGCATAAGCTGCTAGCGGGGCGACATGTCCACGACTGTCATGCCTGGTATGAGGCCACGCTTGTCTTCGACGATTTCCACCCAGTTGCCGTCTGGGTCTTTGATGAAACAGTAGCGAAGGCCAGTTCGTCCCATGACAATGTCAGTTGGCTCGCCCCAGCTAAGGGCTGCTGTGCGAAACTCATCGAGATTATCAACACTGAGGCCAAAATGCTTGACGCCGACTGTTTCGAGATCATTGCCAATTGCTGGCTGTGCTTGTGGTTGGTGCGTATTGTGGGCATAGGCAAAGAGCTCGAGGATCACACCACTGGAGCTTATCAGCTGATGAATACTTAGCGTGCCGTCTGGTGCACGCCACACAACTGCCTCAGTGAAGCCAAGGCGTTTGTAGAATTGGATGCTCGTAGTAGCGCTGCGTACCGAGAGTGCGATATGATGGAGGACGGGCATGGTGATTATTTCTGCTGATTCTTTTGTTGAAGGTCAAACACTTGCTTACCAAGCGAGTCGACTGCGCTGTGGTAGTTGTTTTGCAGCGCTACAGCCCAGCCAATAAGTGATAGAAGACCGATGGTAAGCACTGCTAGCCATGCAATGATGATCTTGTCGGATAATTTTTTGCTCTTCATATCCGTAGTATAGCAGAAGGTAACGATTGTATGCAATGAAGTTTTGCAATAAGCAATAGTATGATGTTGCTAATACAATCGTAAGATTCCTGGCGATTATTCTGGCCAAGCTGCAAGGGTATTACCTGCTGGGTCTTGAAGATAAAAGCGCTTTTGCTGTAGCCAACTTCGTAGCATCTCGGGCCGGAAACTCGATATAGTCTACGCGGTTAGCTGCGTTATTCATAGTCCTATTAATACCGTTTGCGCGTACTAAAAACACGCCACTACGGGCGTGCTACGACTAAGCTTTGTAATGGTGGGGGCGGCTGGACTTGAACCAGCGGCCAACAGGTTATGAGCCCGCTGCTCTGACCACTGAGCTACGCCCCCAGACCACTTGCCACATTATACCGTATTGTTGGTGTATATGCTACTAGTAGTCGAGCTTCTTAGGGGTTTTTGGTAGTTTTGGACGCACTACATATTCTCCAGCGGCGGCATCCTGGGGGCTGAATAATCTTTCTTGTGCACTTCGCTTTGGCCTATTGCTGTGCTGAGCGGCGGTTTGGGATGGGTGAGTGGCTTGTGCTGCTTCTTTCACTTCGCGGCGGATACGCATACGCTCCAGGACAATCTTGTCGAACTGCGCATCACGATTGGTGCGTGCCTCGGCATATTGCTCTGGTGTCATCCCGAGTGACTCTGCAATGGCAATGTCAAGATTATACCAGGCTGCGGCACGCTTCTCTTTGAGTGCCTTGCTTCGTGGGTGCTGTGCAACCTGACGATCGTAGCTATTGATGATTCTTTGGAGGGCGTAGAGGTCTTCGCGTGTTGGCGATGTGGGCCGCTCATGAGATGATGATGTCTCAGCTTGTGCTTGAGGTGAGGCGTCTGATATGTGAGAAGGTGCTGGCAATCCATCATTCTCTAAATCGGCTAAGAGATCACCTTGCTTGCCGTTTTTTTGTAGTAATAATGCTGCACGTCCTAATATTGCAGTGGCGGATCCTATTACCGTTTCTGGTAATACTAAAGACTCTGGGCTGCGTTGCCAAGCAGCCTCTTGAGAAGGTTGTTTGTATGTCATCTTGCATTGGTTATAGCACAGAGGTCGACACCTGGCAAGTCTATGAGCAATTTCTAACCAAAATTGTGGTGCGCAGCGTGTTTTTTGCTGGCCCGCAGCTTTTGCAGCAACTGCGCGGTCTACGGTATAATAGAAGCCTATGAAGTTTGTGTTCAGCGATACTACCAAGCGCCACATCATCTACAAGATCAAGCATGATTATCTCCAGCTCAATACCATTGTGCTGGCGCTTGCGCTCGTGATTGCGACATACCTTGCCTGGCAGTCGGTGGCACGTCTCCAGCAGAACTATACGCAGCAGCGCGAGCTAGAGACGAAACGGCGGCAGCTCGTCCTCACCGAGCTTGAGACGCAAACGCTGCAATACCAAAAGAACTTCCGCGAGAGTGACGAATATAAAGAGCTTGCTGCTCGTGAGAAACTCGGCCTAGTGGCACCTGGCGAGAAGGTAATTGTGCTACCTAAGAATAGTGCTGAGGCGCACGATCCACCAACCGACAAGCCCGCTAACCCCGATACACAGAGTAGTAACTTCGAGCAGTGGGTAACCTTCCTCTTTGGTGGTGCAGCCGAGCAGGCTCAGCAAAAGGATAAATAACAAGCGGGGAGCGGAAATCTTGACATTCAGGTGTTAAATCCTTGACAACTGGCATTCATCACTGGTAGAATAAGAACCGTAACGCGGGGTGGAGCAGCCCGGTTAGCTCGGTTGGCTCATAACCAACAGGTCGCAGGTTCAAATCCTGCCCCCGCAACCAAGGTAAGAACCCTACCACACGGTAGGGTTTTTGCTTTGGGTTATCTTGGGAGGGTAGAGATGGAATGAAATTAGTATCAACCTCAAAACTATTCTTGGTGCCTTTGCCGCTGGCGTCTAGTAGAGTGTAGCTTTCGTTCAAATGAGAGGAGATTCATTACTGGCGTATGAGCTGGTAGGTACTGCTCACACCTTCTATTGTCTTTATCGTGAAGGCCAAAAGACAAAGAGGATGCAATGTAAGTAATGACAGACCTTCAGAGGTGGCGCATAAAGTACGATACACAAAGTTTCTTGGAATAAATAGCAAATAACGGGGATAAATAAGGTAAAAAGTAAATTAAGAAACAATTCGTTTGCATTTTGTTCGTGTATATGCTAGGATCGAGGTAGGTCGATAATGACAACACAAAAAAGAGGGTAGATATGCGAAAAAAGACGAAAGAAACCATACTCGCCACCTGGAATCGGTCGCGTAGTATGGCAGAGCTGCGGGCATTCATTGCCGCGCGCCACAGCAAATTAGCAGAGGTCGAGCTCTAAAAAGACCAAAAGCACCTTGGGCGATGTACCCGAGGTGTTTTTGCTCATGGGGATGATGCACGTGATGAGTGATTGAACACTCCATACTTCATTACACTCTATCCTCGCATGCTTTTTGTCTCGATCCCAAGACTGAATACTTCTTTATAGTATTCACTTATTCACTTATACACTTATACACTGGAGCTAGGCAGCGATCATAAGCAAAAAATAAAACGGCGCACTCATCGTACGCCGCCTATCATATCTGGTAGCACCGACTGGGATCGAACCAGTGACCTCAGGCTTATGAGTCCTGCGCTCTAACCGGCTGAGCTACGGTGCCAAACATGACGCATTATAGCAGAGAATTGGCAAGAAGGCTAGAGCTCAGGCGAGTGTTTTGGCGTTCTTTTTTGCCCAGGCCAGTGGTATAATAGAGAAAACGCCCAATCAGGAGTTAAGGAGAACCACCACATGATACGACGACCACGCTACGATTATGATTTGTTGGTGCTGGGTAGTGGTGCAGCTGGCAGTACTGCAGCTTTGGTGGCGGCCCGGGCAGATAAGAAGGTGGGGTTGATTGAGGCAGACACCTTTGGTGGTGGTGCGCCTAATTGGGGTGATATCCCTGTCAAGACGCTGCTGGGTGTGGCACAGCTCTACAATCGTATCCAGCGGGGTCACCAGTTTGGGCTCGATACATCGCGAGTGGATTTTGACTACCCAGCCATCCAGCACTGGAAGAATACAGTGGTAGAGCGGACTGGTGCGGGCGATAACGAGCACTATTATAACCAACAAGGGATTGATACATTCTACGGCAAAGGCGTCTTACGCGACCAGCACACTGTAACGATTGGTGACCATGAAGTAACAGCAGGGCATATTTTGATCGCAACAGGGGCACACGTGACCCAGCCAGCGATTGCGGGCATCGAGACGATTGACTGGCTGACACCACGCACCGCTCTCAAACTGAGCCGCCCGCCTCGCAGCCTATTGATCATTGGTGCGACGACGACGGCGATTGAGCTAGCGCATTTCTTTGCGACCTTTGGTAGCACGGTGTCGGTGGCAGAGCAGTCATCACGCATTTTGCCGACTGAAGATGAAGAGGTAAGTGAGGCAGTGAGCAGCCTCTTGCAGCGCGACCAACCACTGTCGGTCCTAACGCAAACGACGATTCGCTCCCTCATGCGTGGCCCAAGCGGTAATGTGATCGTCCAATACATCCGTGGTGGCATTGAGCGGACGATGGAGGTAGAGCGTGTTTTGGTAGCAACCAAGCCAGAGCCAACCATTGATATCGGGCTTGATAATGCTGAGGTAACGTATTCGCCTGATGGCGGTGTTGAGGTCAACCAATTCTTCCAAACCAACGTGCGGCATATCTATGCGGCGGGACACGTGCTAGGTAATGATGTGCCAACCCACACCGTCTTGAGCGAAGGCCGGCTAACAGCGCACAACATCCTTCACCCTAAATCGCAAATGACGCTCGACTACGAGTTAGTGCCGCGCGCTACCTTCATCTACCCAGAGGTAGCCAGTGTGGGCTTTAATGAAGATGACTGTATCAAGCGTGATCTCAAGATTAATAAGGTGTTGGTACCGCTCGGGATGATTGCTCGCAGCAATACAAGTGACTTCCGTGAGGGGTTCATCAAGCTAATTAGCGACAAACAAGGGGTGTTGCTAGGTGGGACGATTGTTGCTCCGCGTGCTAGTGAGCTCATTCAAGAGGTCACTCTCGCCATCAAACACGACCTCACTGCTGAGCAGCTGGCAGAGCTCCCGCACGTTTTCTTAACGTGGAGCGAGGCAGTGCGAACGGCGGCAAGTAAGCTGTCGCGTAAGTAGAGAGATCTGTTCTGTAGCTGAGGCATTTTCACCTTCTTAGTTTTGGCTGCTTAATAATCTAGGAGTTTGAGCTTTTTTAGCTCGACACTATCGGATTAGTTTTTTATTCTCTGCTACTTCTGAGAGTAGAGCGGTATAGAGGAAAAGGGTGGAAATTGCTAAAGCCTGAGCAATGAGGAGAAAAAGGAAAAAATGAATATACTACCGCATTCTTCATAAAAACAGAGAATATTATGGTGTAAATTGCATAGGGTGTGGCCTATTGCTTTGCAGTATACTATGAAGAAGTTTGCGAGACTCTAGAGCTTACAAGAAGCTCACTGGTGAAGACTCTGCCACGCCGGCTTGCATCGGCGTATTGCTAAAATAGCAAAGAGTATCCACTTTCAGCTCCATTTAAGCAAGGCGGGGCATACTACCCGTAGTAGCACACGCTACCTCCTCCTCTATTATGCAAGCCGCCGTTCCTCCTCCCGGGCGGCTTGTTTTGTGTCTTGCGCCTAGCATATTGCGCATAATAAAACTAGTATTTACTCCTCTTTGCAAAATGAATATACTATTGCCATGGCATATCTTGTTGCAGTGTCTGGTGGTGTGGATAGTGTGGTGCTCTTGGATGTGATGGCAGCGCAGGCAGCGGAGCCATTGATTGTGGCGCATGTCGATCATGGGATCCGGGGTGAAGCATCGGCGGCGGATGCGCGCTTTGTGGCAGCACTGGCGGCGCGCTATGAGTTACCCTTTGTGTCTACCCGGCTTGAGCTTGGGCCAAATGCGAGCGAGGCAGCAGCGCGAGAGGCTCGGTATGATTTTTTGCTCGATACGGCAGCGCAGTACCAAGCACCAGTGGTGACGGCGCATCATTTGGATGATTTGGTAGAAACAGTGGCGCTTAACTTAGTACGTGGAACAGGATGGCGTGGGCTGGCTGTGCTGAACCGCCCTGGGGTGGAGCGGCCACTACTGGGCTGGCGCAAGGCAGATATCCGCGCCTATGCACTGGCTCATTGCCTGGAATGGGTAGAAGATGAGACGAATGCGAGTGACCGCTATACACGCAATCGGCTGCGGCGCTGCATTCAGCGGCTCCTCACGGCAGAGCAGGCGGCGCAGATTACCGCGCTGCGGCATCGGCAACTTGCGCTGCGCCATACGATTAATGATGAAGTGCAGCACCTCTTGCCGCAGTTTGCAGCCGAGCGCCATGGGTTGATTATGATCGACGAAGCAAGCGCTCAGGAGCTATTGGGTGCGATGATCATGTGGGCAGGTGCGCCGCGCCCAACCCGTCCGCGGCTCGAGCGTGCAGTACTGGCCATCAAGACTGCTCGCCCAGGCAGCCGCCATGTGGTGGGCGATGGAGTGTATTTGCAGTTTGGCCCTCGGCAATTCACTGTAGAAGTGGTACAATAGATCAGATTACTGTGTGAGAATGCAAGCGAACGAAAGGAGTGAGTTCCCTGATGAATAAGAAACCGTCGAAAGCGACCAATGCCCTGCGCCTAGGGCTGTTTTGGGCGATTGTGGTGCTGGGTGTGCTGGCATTTTGGGCGATTAATTCGCCGCAAGCTAACCTCAAGGAGGTGCCGCTCTCGGATGTAGTGAACCGGGCAAATAATGGCAAAATTGCTAAGATTGAAATCCAAGGCAATGAGCTGACTGTTACGCCCAAAGGCCAGTCCAAGCCGACCGAGCGCAGCCTCAAAGAGAATGGCACTATCTATACCCAAGGACTCAAGCACGACAAAACAGAGGTAAAGGTGCAAAATGAGTCACAGACGGGCCTATTGTTTTGGAATCTTGCGCCGATTGTCCTGTCGGTCGTGCTGTTTGGCGTTCTCTTTATGTTTATGATGCGCCAAGCTCAGGGGCAGAATAGCCAAGCGATGGGCTTTGGCAAGAGCAAGGCCAAGCTGTATGGCCTTGACAAAGAGCGGGTAGTATTTGATGACATTGCTGGTAATGAAAACGCCAAGCAGGATTTGCAAGAGGTGGTGGATTTCCTTAAGCATCCCAAGAAGTATCAGAGCCTCGGCGCTAAGATTCCTAAAGGGATTCTCCTTGTTGGTAACCCTGGTACCGGTAAAACGATGTTGGCGCGAGCGGTTGCAGGCGAGGCTAACGTACCGTTCTTTTCCATTAGTGGCTCAGAGTTTGTGGAAATGTTTGTTGGTGTGGGGGCAAGCCGGGTACGCGACCTCTTTGCTAAGGCCAAGAAGAATGCGCCAGCCATTATCTTCATTGATGAGATTGACGCCGTGGGACGTAAGCGTGGCTCTGGCATGGGCGGCGGTCACGACGAGCGCGAGCAGACGCTGAACCAGATTTTGGTAGAGATGGACGGCTTTGAGGCTGATGCAAACGTGATTATCCTAGCGGCAACCAACCGAGCTGATGTGCTTGACCCAGCGCTGCTACGCCCAGGCCGCTTCGATCGCCATACGACGATTAGCCTGCCCGAGCGCAAAGACCGTGAGGCAATCCTCAAGGTGCACTTCAAGAACAAACCAACCGATGCATCGGTCGACCTCGACAAGCTTGCTGCCAAGACAGCCGGTAGCAGTGGTGCCGACCTCGCGAATATGGCCAACGAAGCAGCGATTATTGCAGCGCGTCGCGGCAAGAAGACGATCACCAATCAAGACCTGACCGAGGCCTTTGAGAAGGTGGCGATTGGTCCCGAGCGCAAAGCTAAGGTAATGACCGACCATGAGAAAGAACTCACGGCGTATCACGAGGCGGGTCATGCTATTGTGGGGCACGTCTTGCCGGATAGCGATCCGGTACATAAGGTGACCATCATCCCGCGTGGTGGTACGGGCGGCGTGACATGGTTCTTACCCCCAGAAGACAAAAGCTACACTAATGTATACGAGTTTAAGGATATTCTGGCCCGAGCAATGGGTGGGCGGATTGCCGAGAAGCTGATCTATGGCGATGACGGCATTACAACCGGAGCGGGCAGTGACCTGCGCAAAGCGACGGAGATTGCCCGTGATATGGTGATTGAGCAGGGCATGGGTGCAAAGCTCCGCGACCAGGTCTTCCATGAAGATAACGGTGGTATGGTGTTCGACAAGATCACTCACGAGCGGCCATATAGCGATGCGACTGCTGAGGCGATTGACCATGAGGTAGAGGCGCTTATTAAAGAAGCTTCTCGCCGTGCTGAGATTGTCCTCTCGCACAACCGTCCAGCGCTTGAGAAGCTCAAAGATGAGCTGCTTGTTCACGAAACACTAGAAGAAGACGAAGCTAAGGCTGCGATGGCAGATGCCACTTTGCCAACGGAGGCCAAGCTCCACTAGGAGCAGGGAGGTATATCAGTGGCACATGGAGCAAATCGTCGGCGTGTCCGCTCAGTCGTCGCCAAAGCAAATAGCAAACTAAACATCAAGAATGCAGCTGCTCTGCTAGCAGGCTCGACGCTGCTATCGAGCGTCTTAGGGATGTATCGTGAGCGGCTCATCAATGGTATGTATTATGACACCTACAAAGTGGGTGCTGATGCCTATACCGTAGCCTTTACTATCCCCGACTTCATGTTCTTTGTGCTGGTGTCTGGGGCACTGAGCGTATCCTTTATACCAGTGTTTAACCAGCGCCTGGCATCAGGCAATAAGCAGTCAGCGTGGGATTTGAGCTCGAGCTTGATCAATTTCTTGGCACTCTCCACCTTAGCGGCGAGTATTTTGATTATGATCTTTGCTGAGCCGCTGGTGAATGTTGTGGTGGGGCCGGGGCTCAGCGAGTCGGGGCGGAGCCTGGCAGTGAGTATGATGCGCGTGATTGCGGTCAATCCATTCCTCTTCTCTATCTCTACCGTCATTGCCAGTATGCAGCAGGCGATTGGGCGCTTTACCTTCTATGCGTTGGCACCAACGATCTACAACATCGGTATTATCATCGGTGCGACCTTCTTTACGAATGGTATTAATATCTTTGGCTGGCAGGTGTTTGATGGCGGCATTATGGGTGTAGCATTGGGCGTGGTGCTAGGCTCGGTGCTGCAGTTGATTGTTAGCTCGATTGGCCTGCTTGGCTTAGACTTTGACTATCGCTTTATAATCAAGCGCAAGAACAAGAGCTTTCGCCAAGTGCTGCGCTTGCTGCGGACGCGCTCACTCGACCAAGGGATTGACTACTTCAATGGTCTTGTGGAGACAAACCTCGCTTCGCGCATGGCTGATGGGACGGTGCGAGCTTACCAGCAGGCGTCGGCATTGTCGTTGATGCCAGTGAATTTGATTGGTGTGGCGATTAGCAATGCCGCCTTCCCACAAATGACAGAGCACCTCGGGGCGGGGCGCGAGGATCTCTTCCGCAAGGAGTTGCAGGTGATGATCCGGGTGATTATTTGGCTCGCGTTGCCGGTGGCGGTCATTACTTACTTTGCACGGGGCTATGTGGTGAGCTTTATCCATAACGGGGGTGACCCAGTGATATCTGGTTTTCTTGGGGTGCTGGTTTTGACGATATTTTTCCGCACGATTTATCATATTGCAGCACGTAGCTTCTATGCGCAGCAAGATACCAAGACCCCGCTTTATATCTCGTTCTTTGCGATTGGGTTTAATATTATCTTGGCGATTATCTTGGTGAATCTCTGGTCGAAGAACCAAAACCCGGGCTACGGCCTAGCTTGGGCACAGTCTATCACTGCTGTAGTGGAGGTGATTGTCCTCTTCTTCTTCATGGGGCGGCGCATGCCAAGGCTGTTTGACCGCAGCTTCGTCAACAGCATCTACAAGATGGTCATCGCTGCAGTGCCAACTGGTTTAGCTGCTTACCTGAGCGTGGTAATGATCCCCTTTGGCACAAACGATAAGAGTTTCTTCCTTGCTTTCCCGAAATTTATTATGATCACGGTAGTGAGCTTTGCGGTTTATATATGGTTTAGCCGGCGGCTGAGGCTTAAAGAGGCCGAGCCAGTGCTTAATCGGTTGCGGCAGATCTTCTTTGGACGGATTAACCTTGGCTGGAACTGGAAGCGCTAGCGTATGGAACATATCCGTAATTTCTGCATCATCGCCCATATCGACCACGGCAAAAGCACCCTGGCCGACCGCATGATGGAGCTAACAGGCACCGTTACCAAGCGGGATATGAAGCAGCAGTTGCTGGATAGTATGGATCTGGAGCGCGAAAAGGGAATTACCATTAAGCTCGCCCCAGTGCGGATGAAGTATGAGTATGGTGCGGAGAATGCGGACCCTACCAGTGCGCAGACACAGAGCGAGCCAGCATCGAAACGAAACCAGAGCGATAATACCGCACCCCAACCTGGCACCTACGACCTCAACCTGATTGATACCCCCGGCCATGTTGACTTCAGCTACGAAGTATCGCGTAGCTTGCAGGCCTGCGAAGGCGCAGTATTGGTGGTGGATGCCAGCCAGGGGATCCAGGCGCAGACGCTTGCTAATGTGTATCTCGCGATGGAGCAGGACCTCACGATCATCCCGGTGCTCAACAAAGTTGACCTGCCAGCAGCCGATGTGCCGCGCGTCTCCAAGCAGGTGATTAATCTGCTCGGCTGCGATGAGAGCGATATTATTCATATCTCAGCCAAGACTGGGCAGAATGTGCCGCAGGTACTGCGGGCTATCGTTGAGCGTATCCCAGCGCCGGTGTCGCCACTGGCGGTGCAGGCTGAGCACATGGCCGCGCAGAGTGGTGATAGGCCAGCCATACCAACGCGTGCCCTGATTTTTGATAGCTACTACGACGACTACCGTGGGGTTATTCTTTATGTGCGAGTGGTAGATGGCACGATACCGAAAGGTGCGGATATCACTATGATGGCTACCGGAGCCCGCGGTCTTGCTCTGGAGGTAGGGCACCTGAGCCCAACCATGCAGCCCGACCCACTGCTTGGCACCGGCGAAATCGGCTACATCGTCAC
>CAURVP010000018.1:0-23469 GCA_963528475.1 uncultured Candidatus Saccharibacteria bacterium
CCGATACCCGCGCAATAATGCTGCGGTGCTGAGTTCTTTGCCGCTGGGGGCGATAAGCTGGTCGATGACGAGATAGGCGCCATCACTGCAGCGTGGATCGAGCGTGGTGACAGGAGCCAGCGCGGTGTGTGCCTGAGTGATGATATAGTGCCGCTCGCCCAGCTGAAGGCGAGCGCGTGGGTAGTGATGGTAGGCGCGCACCATTGCTTCGGCCGCTGCAGCAGTGTGCTGAGCGGGGTTGATAATGCCGCTGGCTTTGGTGAGGAGCTGGCAGTAACTTGCGTTGGACTCATCTTGTGGTGTGGGCTGGAGGCTACCACTAACGATGCGTGGCAGGAGTTGCACTAGTGCCTTGCTGCCAAGCTGGCCTAGTGTGCTGTAGAGCTCGAGCTGCTGCTCGTCACCGCGTAAGGGGTGGGTGAGCTGCGCATAGACCGGTCCGGCGTCCATAGCGGCGCTGAGCTGCATGATGCTGACGCCAGTGGTGGTATCGCGATTGGCAATGGCGCTCTCAATCGGTGAAGGGCCGCGATAGCGTGGCAGGAGTGATGGGTGGAGATTGATAATCCCTGGGGAAAAGCAGTCGATTACTACTTGGGGGATAATCTTACCAAAGCTCACCAGTACGCCAACAGGCTGGTCGAGCGCTTGGATATCGGGGATAATATCGCGCAGTTTGGTGGGCTGTAACACTGGAATGTCGTGCGTCAGAGCAAGCTGTTTGACTGCTGGTTGGCACAGTTGCTTGCCGCGCCCACGCCGGCTGTCTGGCTTAGTGATAACCAACCGGACGGGGAAGCCGTGTTTTAGTAGCTGCGCGAGGCTGATAGCGCTGAAGTCTTCAGTCCCAAAGAATACGATTGGTCTTGATATGCTCGTCATAATCAACTGGTTGGAGCTCGCCCTTCTCATCGAGCTGATAAAATGCGCTGGTATCATCGCGAATGCGGTCAATAAATACAATGCCATTACAGTGGTCAATCTCGTGTTGCAGCACTCGCGCTAAGAAGCCGTCGGCCTTGAGGCGGATGGTATTGCCATTGATATCAAGCGCCTTGACCCGGACGCGGCTGTAGCGTGGCACCTTGCCATAGATCCGGCCCGACACGCTCAGACAACCCTCATAATCACTCATCAGCTGGCCTTCGTATTTGACGATTTCTGGGTTAATGAGGGGGATGAAGGTGCGGTTGTCTTTGTCGTCGAAGTCTTCGCGCACAATGACGACTCGCTCTAGCTGATCGATCTGCACTGCCGCCAGTGCTGCACTGATCTCGTGTGGACGTGAATTTTCCCAGTCGATGCTGGCGCTGGTCATATCGGCCACCAGCTGGCGCGTCTCGTCGGTAATAACATGCACCCGCTGCGACTTCTGGCGCAGGTGCGGGTTGGGTAGGGTGATAATAGCGTCTTTTTTCATTAGCTTTATTATAGCAGATGGTGGATGGGGTGGGCGAGTGGGGGCATGGTGAGAAATACGAAAACCTCACGAACACTCCTGTAATAACCCACCGCACCGAAAATGTTCCGGCCAGATGGCAGAGAGAGCTTATCCGCTGGCTTTATCGCTGGCCTCCAGATATTTTCTTGTTCGGTGAGTTATTGCAGGAGCTCGGAATGATGCATGGTTGCGAAATTTGATGGTAGATAATTGTGGTCAGATCTACCTACAGCAAAGACTGCGGGTCGATATCCACCTGCCAATGTTTGGCAGGCACGTCGGCAATGACGGCGAGGAGGTCGCGGCGCTGGGCGGCTTTGATGATGAGTTGCCAGCGGTAGGTGTCGCGCAGCCGCTCATGGAAGGCGGGCGTGGGGCCAAGGATGCTGACCACGGGGTGGTGCTGGCGAATCTGCTGAGCGAGTGCTTGGCTATTGCGGATGGCGGCTGCCTCCGTCTTGTATACGCAAGTGAGCTTAAGCAGGTGGACGAAGGGCGGGAACTGCCCACGGCGGCGCTCGGCCAAGGCTTGGTGATAAAACGCGGTATAATCCTGAGCCAGGCCAGCCTGAATCACTGGGTGCTGGGGCTGATATGCTTGCACGACCACTGTAGTGGCGTGAGCAGAGCGCCCCACGCGCCCCACCACTTGGGCAAGCAGCTCGAAGATGCGCTCGTTGGTGGTGTAATCGGGCAAGGCCAGGCCAGCGTCGGCCTGCACTACCCCAACGGTGCGTAGCTGCGGCAGGTCGAGCCCCTTGGCCACTACCTGCGTGCCGATGATGATATTGGCTGTGCCATCATAGAGGGCTTGGTATTGCTGCTCGAGGCTGCTTGCGGGGCTGCTGTCGCCATCGAAGCGAACAATACGCGCCTGGGGCCAGCGCGCGGCTACCTCTGCCTCGATGAGTTTCGTCCCAATCCCGCGGTGGACGATATCGGTGCTATGGCAGGTGGGGCACATCGTTGGCACTGTGGTGTGGTAGCCGCAGATGTGGCACTGCAGCTGGTGACGGTCGGCGTGGAGGGTGAGCGGCACAAAGCAGCGTGGGCACTCGGCTGCCCAGCCGCAGTTGGTACAGAGCGATACATTGGCGCTGCCACGGCGATTATGAAACAGCAGCACCTGCTGGCCCGCTGCAAGCGTGGTATCGATAGCGGCAATGAGCTGATTCGACAAAAAGCGATGCTGGGTGAGGTTGCTTCGCTGGGTGAGGTCGACCAGCTGAATGGTGGGAGCGGTGGCCTCGGGCCGAGCTTTGCTCGGTAGGGTAGCGATCGGCCGCTGGGCGTTTTGCGCCAGATAATACTCGCTAACCAGTGGTGTGGCCGACCCTTGCACTACGGTCGCACCATGCTGTTGAGCCAGTACACTCGCGGCCCGTAGCGCCGAGTAGCGGGGGGATTTATCTTGTTTGTAGCTGGCCTCGTGTGCTTCGTCGATGATGATATATCCCAGTTGCTGCAGCGGTAAGAAGAGGGCAGAACGTGGGCCAATTGCCACCCGAGGCTGTGTACTTGTCAGAGCAGCTAGCCAGGCACGGTGGCGCTCGGCCTCTGTCTGGCGTGAGTGAGTGAGGATGATATCGGCAAAGTGTTGCCGAAACTCCGCCACCAGCTGGGGTGTGAGGGCGATCTCTGGCACGAGGACAATCACCGACTGGCCTGCAGCCAAAGCGTGGCGCGCAAGCTCGATATACACTGCTGTTTTGCCGCTACCTGTCACACCGTGAAGCAGTACTGTGCCAGGGCTGGCTTGGCGGATGGTGCGAACGGCCTCTTCTTGCTGTGGATTGAGCGAGAAGGGGGGTGTGCGGCGCTGTGGTGGTGAGCTGGCAGGGCGGCGCGGCGTGCGGCGCTGCTTGGCAATGCCAGCTGGCAGCACTGTCTGTAACACAGTGGCGAGGTGCGTGGCATAATAATCGCTCAGCCATTGGCTCGTTGCGAGCAGGGGAGCAGGCAGCGGTGGCAGCGGCACGACGGCATCAAGCGGCTTGGTAGTATATGTCGGCTTTTTGGAGCGCGTCATGATGATGCCTACCACCTGCTGCGCACCAACGCTCACTTGCACCACCTGGCCCAGCGGCAGTGCTTCTGGCCAGTGGTAGGTGAAGCTCTTGCTGGTAGCGCGGATAATCTTGAGTGGCGCAACTTCGTAATAGTGCATAGGATTTATTATACCCGACAGCACGCGAGAGCGAAGAGGGGCTCGTCTCTCCGTCGCTACTTCATCTGGGTGGCGTGCAAAACGTGCACATCAATCTTGCTCGCTTCGCCCAAAGCTGGTATGATAAAAAGCAGACACGTGTGTCGTGTGGATGGTTGATGAGTCGCAGTTGCGAGAGACGAAACGCACAATCAATTGGTGGGTGGTCTTGCCAAATTACCATCAAAAAGTGTAGAATAAAAAGCAACAGTTGAGTAGAGGTAACGGAAGCGAGAATTCGCTAAGGGAAGCATGTTAGAAACGTTTATTACATCACGGGTGCGGCGCAAAATCATTGTGGTCTATGCTAAGTATCCGGAGTTCCACACCCATGTCCGCGGCTTGGCGAAGTTGATCAAAGAAGACCCGGGCAATATCCAGCGCGAGCTTAAGAATCTCGAGAAAGCTGGTTTTTTGATGGCCGAAAAACAGGGTAATACCAAAATGTATTATACGAACAAACAATATATCTTCTTCAAAGAATTGCAGAGCATGGTGATCAAATCCTCGCAGCAGCAAAAGGGCCAGCAAGCGGCGGATACTGTGCAGCTCTGATGAGTTTATTCGCACAGATATTAGCGGCGCGGGGCTTGCATGGAGTAGCTGCTGAGGAGTTTTTACACCCCGATTATGACGCGAAGCCCGATCCATTCCTGCTCTCCCAGATGCAGACGGCGGTGGATCGCTTGGTGCAGGCGCACCAGCGGCGCGAAACAATTGTGATTTATGGCGATTATGATATTGACGGCCTCAGTGCGACGGCACTGCTGCTTGATGCCTTTGCGAGCTTTGGCTTTGCTGCGGTGGAGGCCTTTATTCCTAATCGCTTCGTAGAGGGTTATGGCATGACTAAAGGTGCAGTAGATAAGGTGGCGGCGATGGGGGCGCAGCTCATCGTCACGGTGGACTGCGGCAGCCTCTGTCATGAGGAAATTGCCTATGCGAAGGAGCGCTACAGCATCGACACAGTAGTGACTGACCACCACAACATTGCACCGACTCGCCCACCCGCCATCGCCACGGTTAATCCGAAGTATGACGACCACCACTATCCCTTCCGTGACCTCTGTGGGGCAGGCGTGGCTTTCAAGCTTGTCCAGGCGCTGCAGACGGTGCTGCCGGGCTTGCCAGCTGGCTACGAGAAGTGGCTACTGGATTTGGTAGCGCTGGGTACGGTATGCGACATAGTATCGCTACAGAATGAGAATCGCGCTAATGTGTACTGGGGGCTCGAGGTGCTGAAGAAGCAGCGCCGCCCTGGCCTCAAGGCACTGCTGGCGGTGGCTGGTGTGCAGCCAACCCAGATTACTGCTCGGACGCTCGGTTTTGGTCTTGGTCCGCGTATGAATGCGGCAGGACGATTGGCATCGGCTGAGTATGCCCTTGATATGCTGCGAGCGCGCGATGGTTTGGCGGCGCTTGAGGCGGCTCAGCAATTGGATCGCTTCAATACCGAGCGCAAAGCCATCCAACAGGCTATCTACGATGAAGCTTGCCAGCAGGCCGAGCGCTATGCCGCCGACCCTGTCCTCGTCGTGAGCCAGCAGGGATGGAATCATGGTGTGATTGGGATTGTGGCATCCAAGCTGGTAGAGGCGTATCACAAGCCAGTTTTTATCATTGGCGAGCGGGGCGAGACAGCAACGGGCAGTGCGCGCAGCTTTGGCGATTTTTCGGCTGAGCGGGCAGTACGCGCTGCCGATGATGTCATCCTACGTGGCGGTGGCCATGCGGCAGCGGCTGGTGTAACACTTGAGACACGGCAGATTGCCGCCTTTCGCCAGCGAGTGAACGACTACTACCGCTCGCTCCATCTCTCCGACCAAACGCACTACCTCTTGCCGCAGGCTGATGTGGTGATTGATGATTTATCAGAGGTAACGGAGCAGCTGGTGGCCGATATTGCCCGCCTTGAGCCCTTTGGTAATGGCAACCCAGAGCCTGTTTTGCAGCTGCGCCGCGGCACCGTCTCGCAGCTGCGCCACATGGGCAGCGATGGGCAGCACATCAAGCTTACTGTGCAGGATGGGCAAGGTACAGCGCTGCAACTATTGGCCTTCAACGCGCCACCGAACTTCGTACGCCAGCCAGGCGATGTTATTTCGGCTTGGTTTCAGCCAACTATCAACGACTGGCGTGGCATACGCAGTGTAGAAGGGCGGTTGCTCCATGTAGAGCTGGTGGATGAGTAGCGTTGCACCGTAATATGTAATATCGACACACGATGCCAAACCAGCTATACTACCACCAGAGCTAACCCAGGAGACCGACGCAGTGCCACCCCTCTACCTCGATACCAGCGCGCTCGATTTTAGCGCCATTACCGACACCTACACCAAAATTGCTGACCCGAGCAAAGCGGTGCGGCCGGAGTTTGCTACCGAGCGGCAGGCTCTGACTACCAGCTTTGCGCGGGCGGATGGTCAGCAGTATGTAGAGACAGAGAACATTGCCGAGGTGGGTGACGTCATCATCACCGGACCAGAGGGTGAGCGCTATAGCATTGCGGCAGCGGATTTTGCCGCCCTGTACGAGCCGCTGCGTGGTGAGGACGGTGCGGTGGTGCCTGGCGCGTACCTGCCCAAGAATCAGATCAAAGCCATGCCCAACCCAACTGGCCGCGAGATCGTCATCGATGCACCGTGGGGCGGCCAAGATTGCTGGCTGGTGGAGAGCCAGGTCACTGGCGACCGCTACATCATTGAGGCAGCTGCCTTTGCTCAGACATATCGGCTGAGCGAGCGGTAGAGAAGGCGCACTCATTCTTGCTGGGTGAGTTGATTATTAACAGGGGTCAATAGCGACTGGCTCCTTTGGCTTGGTTGCCTATTATTAGTACAATTTGCGCCAACCCGATCATCTGTGCTATAGTAGGGGGCAAACAAACCATACCAACAGAACATCCACCACATAACCACGGGAGACCCCATGGAAAAACCTCGTTCGATAACATTAGAATCGCAAAAACCAAAAGAAGTACTGCAGCCACTTGCTGCTGCATTGCTAGAGAGTGCTGAGTGGCAACAGCTGAATAATACCGAGGAAATGACTGCTGAGGCCGCCCAAAAGCTAGCGAGTGCCCAAGCCACTCGGGCAGAGCAATTGGTGCCATTCTTACAAGGGTATGGTGATGATGCGGATAATAAACCGAAGCTAGCGAGTGAGCAACTGGCCGACCGAGAGAGTGCGCTCTACCGCGATGCGCTTGCGGCGAGCTATATCAAAAAGCTTGAAGCTCAAGGGATAGAGCTGAGTGATGTCGAATTAGTCGCAAACGATGTACCTCTGTCGGATGAACTCTCTGAGGGTGAGCAGCGGCGCTTGCTACTGCCGATTGAGCATGCTTTGCGGGCAGCAGAGCACGAGCAGCAGGAGGATAAGAAAAACGAAGAGCCTGAAGAGAATAAAGAAAAAGAAGAGAATGATATGCTCGCACCAGTGGTGGAGATCGGCCGAACAGCTGTTGGGCAGGGTAATCGACATGAAGTCGGTGTGACGAGCTCATCAGACAAGAGCGCATGGGAGGGTGCTAAGGCTGCGGCAGCATAAAACCCTATAAAAGCAAAGAACAAAACCAGCTACAAAGGCTGGTTTTTTTACTACTTGTATTATTTGCAGATGGTGTGGCGTTGTATCAAAATTGTGAAAGATAGGAGATGAGAGGCGTAGTTCCACTCCATGTAGCACATGAATCTCAAAACGATACACAACGAGAGGTCGGCACCAATATACGCCAAACAAGAAAATATCTGGAGGCCAGCGACCAAGCAAGCGGACAAACTCTGTGATATATTCTGGCCGGAACATTTTCGGTTTGGTGTGTATTGGTGCTAGCGTATTCGTGGGATTATGGGGTCAGATTTCGCATACACAAGAGGGGATAGATAGGAAGAATCCGAGCCAGTATATATGTCGTGAAATGCTAGTGATGCTATTTTTAGCTAGAATATATACATACTTCGCACCCTTGTATTATATCTCTACCTCTGTAATTATACGCACAAATGTACTATGTTCTAAAATTAGACAAAATGGTTGTATAACTTTGGCAAGTACGTTACAATGGAGGCATGATGCAACAGGAAGGACCAAATCGCAATGAGTTTTGAGGCAAGTATTAGGCAACTGCGTGGCAATGCGGGGCTTTCGCAGCAGGCGGTGGCCGATGCAGTTGGGATTGCCCGCGCGACGTATATTAAGCTAGAGAATGGTGGCCGCGAGCCAAAGCTTGGCGAGCTTACGAAGATTAGCCAATACTACGAAGTTGGCGTGCAGGAATTGATTAGCGGCATTGCCATGACGGACACTGTTGCACAGCAAGCTCAGCACAGTCCGTGGCGGGTGGCGGACGATGCAGCACTGTATGTGAGCGATGCACCAGCCGAATACCGCCACGATGATGCGCAGCGTGCACAGCCCGCGGCCGCTCAGTCGCGCGATGCTATCCCGCGGCTCCACACGACTAAGCTGCGCCAGGTGCTGCTCTATACGCTGGGCAAGATTGGTGCGCGGCCCAATGTGGGCGAGGCGGTGCTGCATCGGCTGCTGTACTTTATCGATTTTGATTATTACGAGCGCACAGGCAAGAGCATTACTGGCCTGGCGTATCTGCACGAGACCTATGGGCCCGCGCCGGCTGCAGATTTGCAAGCTTTGGTCGATGAGATGCGAGCCCGCGATGAGCTGGATGTCATTGAGACGAAGCACTTTAGCCACAAGCAGCGCAAGTTCCTTCCGCTCAAGAATGCCGAGCTGAGCGAGCTCAGCGCCAACGAGATCAAGCACATCGATGCCGAGCTAGAACGCCTCGGGAGCAAGAGCGCTGCCGAGCTAAGCAACCTTGCCTACAAAGATGCGCCATGGGTGATTGCGAAATATGGACAGACGATTGATTACCGCGACACGTTTTATCGGACGGACGTTACCTCTGTAATCGAGTCAGATGATGATCTATAAGCAGGCAACAGAATTTTCAAATGATCTCCAGACGCTGGCACAGCGCATTCCCACACTGCCAGCCGATATCGAGCGCGTTAAGCCGCGACTGGTGCGTATCTTTGCTGAGCCAAGTGAGACGACGGTGGCGGATTTTCGCCAGCAGCTCTTTGCGTGCGGCAAGGCGGCCATTATACAGCAAACTGCTCAGTGTACAGTAGTGCAGCTCTGCCTCGATACCGACACAGCAGCGTATCGACGGGCGGTGTGGTTGGTGTTTGCGGTGGTGCGAGCACTGCCTCGTGATGCACCACCGTCGCGGGCTGCTCGGGCTGCCAGCACGATTATCCTTATCGAAGTCTACGCCACCCCTGATAAAGCGCATGGGGATGAGCGGCGTATCAAGCGAATTATAAATAAATTGGAGGAAGCATAATGTAGAGCAACAGGGTACCAACACTGGTCGAAAATAAGCTGCGTAGAAGAGAAGAGAGCCACGCATGGCTGATGGGGTTGACAAACAAGACGCGATTTGCTAGAGTAGTGTCCTTGGGTCTGGGGTATAGACAATACTACTCTTGTCCGGTCTACTGTCTTGTGACTGTGTGATACCACTGTTTTTTGCGCTCCGCTTTCTACCGCTTATGCTTCCTCCGACCAAATACTCGCTCTAGGCTCCCAATATTAGAGCGAGTATTTGGGCTGAGGCATCCATACCTCTCGAGATGCGAGAGGCGCTCCATCGATGTGGTGCGCGGCGTAGCTACAAACAAAGCACCCGTCACAAACTGTTCATAACAGTGTAGCACATTTGTTGCAATTCTGTGCAAAATAGGCAAATAAGTACCAGTCGCTAGCGATACATACCACGCTTGCGATTTTGCAAAAATAGCACAAGACTAACGACAAAGGCGATGGCATATACAGTGATGAAGAGGGCATAGAGGCATAATGAGATAATTGCCTCATGAGAAGGGACATTCCAGAGGTTTGGTGCTATCGCATGGGTTGGCGTGGTATAGTCTCCTCCAAGCATCCCGATTGTGGCGTGGGCAATCATCTCAAATAGGCTAATAATGAGCATACCACCAGTAACAAATAAACCTTGCGACATACTGCTATCACCCTCCGTTTGCTCTGGTGCAACAATGAGCAGAATCGGCAGTATACCAAGATTTACATAAATAATGTAGCTGTACGCTGCGCCAAGAATACCAAAAATAGCGGCAATGACAATGTATAGCACCAACAGCGCAAATAATAGCCCAGCAGACACCCAGCGAATAACTGCACCAAATGATGAGCCAGTGCGCGGCATAGCTGTGGGCGAATAAGCTGGTGGCATTGGTGCTGGCGCGCTTTGTGGTGGCTGAGGTGACTGAGGTGGATATTGTGGGTATTGTCCGTATGGCTGCGGTGGTTGTTGCTGCTGCTGGGGATATGGTTGCTGGACGTATGGCTGAGGCTGCTGGGGTGGCTGTGGTTGTTGTGGTTGCTGTGGGTATGGTGAGGAAGGTGTCATAGTAGATTGATTATAATACAGAGACAAGCGATGCGCCAGCAAAAATAGCCCAATAGCCCAGCCCTAGAGTATCTGTGCTAACACCAGAGTGGTGAGAGGGATGCAGTGTACTTGAGCGCTGGTTTTGTGGGTGGCACAGCAATTTGCACAACTTTGCGCGCGATAGAATTGCAAAAATTGTCGCATCTGCTATAATGAGGAGCGATATGGTACAAGTAACACGAAAAGACGAGCGCGAGGCGAATGAGAACATCATCCGTCGGTTTAACAGCCGAGTGTTGAAGAGCGGTGTGCTAGCAAAGGCACGGGCATCGATGCGATTTGCCAAGCCGATCAGCAAGACCGATCGCCGCAAGAAGGCGATTACCCGTCGTCAGCGCAAGGCTGACAAGATGGCCAAAGTTCGCCTGGGGATCCGCTAGGTGACGACGCTCAAGCAGCGTATCAAAGACGAAATGAAAGCCGCTTTGCTTAGCGGCGATCGTTTTGTTGGTGACACCTTGCGCAACCTTGGTGCTGCTATCCTTGATGAAGAGGTGAAGCAGGGCGTGCGCGAGGCTGGCCTGGACGATGCTGCCGTCGAGCAGGTGATTGTCCGTGAGGTGAAGAAGCGGCGCGATGCCGCAGCAATCTATCGCACCAATGGTCGCCCTGAACTTGCTGAGCCCGAGGAGCGCGAGATGGCAGTACTCCAGCACTACCTGCCGCAGCCACTGAGTGATGAGGAATTGCAAGCCGTGGTGACCCAGACGATTGCCGAGCTAGAGGCAGATAATCCACGGATGACGGGCCAGGTGATTGGCGCTGTCAAGGCCAAGGTGGGCAACCGGGCTGACGGTGGGGCGATTGCCCAGCTGGTGCAGCGCGCCCTTGCCCCGTAGTTTTATGACACGAGCAATAATTTTTCTTAATAATAACTATAACCACATAATAACAAGGAGGCACAGATGATTCTTTTGTTTGGCCCAACTGGTGCCGGTAAGAGTATGCAAGGGCAGATGCTGGCAGTACGCCAGGGGTGGAAGTGGCTCTCGACGGGTGAGATGCTGCGCCAGAGCACCGACCCAGCCGTGATTGCTACCCTCAAAGCTGGTGAGCTCGTGAGTGACAAGCTTACCTACCAGGTTTTCGACCACGCGGTGCAAGAGGCGTACCGCAAGCATTACCAAAATATTATTGTTGATGGATTCCCGCGCACGAAAGAGCAAGCTGCGTGGCTCGATGACCACCTGGCGCGCACTGGTGATAATATCGACCTGGTGGTGGTGTTGGAAGTACCCGAGCAAGAAATCATGCGCCGCTTGGCCAAGCGTGGCCGGATGGAAGATACACCTGAGACGATTGCGCGCCGCATGGCCATCTACCGCCAGAAGATGTACCCAGTCCTTGGTATCTTTGCTGAGGCTGGGGTAAAGATCATTCACCTCGACGGGACTGGCACCGCGGGCGAAGTGCACGACCGGATTTATGACGAGGTAATGCACGCATGGCCCAACTAATCACTGGCATCAAGACACCTGAGCAGCTCGAGGCGATGCGCGAGGGGGGTAAGCGCCTGGCGCAGATCTTTGCCGATATTCGCCAGTTTGTCCATGCTGGGGTGAGCGAGAAGCAGATCGATGCCTTTACGGCCGAGCGGATTGCTGCTTACGGTGCTGAGCCAACCTACAAAACCCCAGAGGTGAACTTCCCTGGGGTGATTTGTATTAGCACGAACGAAGCGATCGTCCATGGCGTACCAAGCGATTATATCTTGCAGCAGGGCGATGTCGTTAGTTTCGACCTCGTCATTACCTACCAGGGAATGAAGACAGACAGCGCCTTTACTATGGTAGTGGATGACGCACCCACTGGGGCTATTAAGCACCTACTCCACACTACCGAGCGCAGTCTCTATGCTGGCATTGACGCGATCAAAGGGCCAGTGCGCACTGGCGACATTGGCGCAGCGGTGGAAGCTGTGCTGCAAAAGGGCCGCCTTGGGATTATTCGCGAGCTGGTGGGGCACGGTGTGGGCCTCGAGATGCACATGCCGCCCGACGTGCCCAACTATGGCCGCAAAGGCACTGGCCCGCTGCTCCAGCCTGGTGATACCATTGCCATCGAACCCATGGCTACCCTCGGTGGCAGTGCCATCTACAGTGACACTGCTGGCGATGGCTGGACAATTTACAGCCGCGATGGTAGTCTGGCTGCCCACTTCGAGCACACTGTCCTTATCACTGAGACAGGGGCGGAGATTATGACGAAGCTGTAGTGCCTCGCCCTGGTAGCTATCCTTGCTGCCACCATTGCTGCAGCATACACAAAACTCGCCGAGATAATGAACGGCGAGTTTTGTATTGCGCCTATATTGTACAAGACACAGCATAACCTGTATAATGGTACTATGCATGAAAATTCTCAATACGCAGTAGGAATAGATGTCGGGACGACGACGATTCGATGCGTGGTGGGGCATATGAATCCAGAGACAGGTACGCCGACGATTGTGGGCGTAGGGCAGGCACCGAACAGTGGTATGCGCAAGGGTATGGTGGTCAATCTCAGTGGCCCGGCCCGCACGATCGATGAAGCGCTGGGCGAGGCCGAGCGGATGAGCGGCTACGAAGTCAACAGTGCGACGGTGAGTGTCAATGGTGCGCACATTACCAGTACTCGTGCCACTGGGATGATTGCCGTGGGCACGATCGATCACGAGATTAATGATGATGATGTGGCACGCATCGAAGAAGTTGCGACAACAGGCAAAGTACAAGCCAACCGTGAGATCCTCGAGGTCGTGCCGCATAGCTACACACTTGATGGCCAAGCGGGTATCAAAGACCCGCTGGGTATGACGGGCACGCGGCTGGAGATTGATGCCAATGTCGTCTCGGCTTTAGCGCCCTATGTAGCGAATTTGCAAAAAGCGGTGGAGATGGCGACCGTCCATCCTCATGCCATTACACCAGCGGTATTGGGGGCGGCTAAGGCAGTGCTGAATGAGCGGCAGATCGAAAGCGGTGTGGCAGTCGTCGACCTTGGTGGAGCAACGACCAGTGTGGCAGTCTTCGAAGAGGGGGACTTGCAGTACGTTGGCGTCATCCCAATGGGTAGTGTGAATGTCACGAACGACCTCGCTATTGGCCTCAAAACTGACCCTGATGTTGCGGAATTGGTCAAGGTCAAGCATGCTGCGGCTGGCATCAAGGCAGGCGACGCAGTGGCTAAGGTGCGGCGCGATAAGGAATCGTACGAGTTTGCTACGGAGGAGGTTGACGAGATTGTTGATGCTCGGCTGGAGGAGATTTTCGAGGCAGTACAGAAGGAGCTCAAGAAGGCAGGCCGCGCTGGCAAGCTGCCCAGTGGTGTTGTGCTGACTGGTGGCATGGCTCAGATGCGTGGCATGGCGAGCTATGCCAGGGAACAGCTGGGAGTAGCCGCTCGGGTAGGCCGACCAACTGGCTTTACGAGCGGGGTGGCCGACCAGATAGAAAAGCCGCAGTTCGCCACCGCAGTCGGCCTAATGCTCGCCGATAGCGAAGGCGGTCAGCAGCCCACCCAGGCCTATACCAACAGTGGTACAGCACACGCCAAAGGTGCAATTAGCTGGTTACGTCGGCTGCTGGGAGGGCTCAAGGCCTAGAATCATACCGATGAGGATGATATACTAAATGGTAATGGTAAAGTTGATAGTTGCACAAGGGGAGAAACGTGAATGCCGGAAGTAAAACCAAGCGAGATCCAAACCTTTGCTAGTATCAAAGTCGTTGGCGTCGGTGGCGCTGGTGGGTCTGCTGTCAATCGAATGAAAGACGCTGGCTTGGCTGGCGTGCAGTTCATTGCAATGAACACCGATGCTCAGGCGCTGCATAATTCGCAAGCTGATATTAAAATTCATCTTGGGCACAACACCACCAATGGCCTTGGTGCTGGTGCTGACCCTAGTGTAGGTGAGGCTGCGGCACGTGAGTCTCTCGACGAGATCCGTCAGGCGCTTGAGGGGGCAGATATGATCTTCGTGACGATTGGTGCTGGTGGTGGCACAGGCTCGGGGGCTGGCCACGTGGTAGCAGAAGTAGCGCGTGATCTCGGTATTCTTTGTGTGGGCGTAGCTACCAAGCCTTTTACCTTTGAAGGTGAGAAGCGGCGTATCAATGCCGAGTGGGCGATCAAGCAGTTGGGGCGGCAAGTCGATACGCTCATTACTATCCCCAACGATCGCTTACTCGATACGATCGACCGCCGGACGCCACTGCTTGAGACCTTCAAGATTGCTGATGATGTGCTGCGCCAGGGTGTGCAGGGGATATCGGAGTTGATTACTGAGCATGGGCTGATTAACTTGGATTTTGCTGATGTCAAGGCAATTATGAGCAGTGCTGGTAGTGCATTGATGGGGATCGGCCGGGCTAGTGGCGAAGACCGAGCTCAGATGGCCGCCCAGCAGGCAATTGATTCACCACTGATTGAGGTGTCGATCAATGGTGCCAAGGGTGTACTCTTTAATGTGACGGGTGGCTATGATATGAGTATGGCCGAGATTCAAGAAGCAGCCGAGATTATCACTGGTGCGGTGTCGTCCGATGCCAACATTATCTTTGGTGCGACGCTCAAACCCGAGCTGGAGGATGAGCTGATTATTACCGTTATCGCGACTGGCTTTGACAGTGATTCGTTCTTTGATGACGACGAACCAAGCGATGCCGAAGATGACGAAGAGTCGGCCGAGACGGTGGACGAAGCGGTCGATAGTGTCGATATGGCCATCGACCCCGAGGCGGCTGCTCACTTTGCCCAGGAGAATGAGACGAATATTTGGGATCAATCGATGGATGACGACGAGGATGATACCCCAGCCTTCTTGCGTCGACGCCGCAAAAAGGAGGCGGACGCGTGACAACCCATCGCGACAAGATTGGCAACAGCCGCGTGTTAGAATCTCGTGAGTCGGCCGATGGCGTGACGATTCGCCGCCGCCGCGAGACTCCTGATGGGCACCGCTTTACCACCTATGAGCGGATCGAATACCCAACGATTGCAGTGCTTAAGCGAACGGGATCGCGCGAGCTCTTTGATCGAGCTAAGCTTCGCGCCTCGGTGCGCCGCTCGGTCGGTAAGTTCTTCAAATCGGAGCTAGAACTGGAAGCAATTATTGATGCAGTGGAGGACCGTATCCACGATGCGGGCGAGAATGAGATTGAGTCGCGCGTGATTGGCGGCTTCGTGCTCGATGAGCTCGCAGCGCGTAATGAGGTGGCGTATGTGCGCTTTGCGAGCGTGTTTTACAAATTTAAGACGCTGGACGATTTCGTTAAGATATTAGAGCAGCGTCGGAGTGCTAAACAGCAAGAAAAACAGAGGTAGAACTTATGCGCGTCCTCATCATCTACCGGACAGAAAGCGACTATGCGCGCCGCGTCTTCGACTATCTGCGTGACTTTAGTCGGCGCACGGGTCATGCCATCGAGGAATTTGACCCAGATACACGCGAGGGGCAATCACTCTGCCGCACGTACGACATTGTGGAGTACCCCACCATCCTTGCCTTGGCGGACAACGGCCAGGTACTGGGCATGTGGCGCGGCTTGCCACTGCCAACCATCGACGAAGTGGGGTACTATGCCCGCTAAAACGCCCAAAGCACACACTACGACCACTGTGGTGGCGGACGATGCAAGCCCCACACCATGGCTCCGTCGCCCTGGCATGGCGGCATTGCTGGCAGCAGCTTTGGGTAGCAGCCTGGGGCTCGTGGCATCCTTTGTCCTCTCGCTTGAGACACTGCATCTAGCGCAGCACCCTGGTGGGGCGCTCAATTGTGACGTCAATGCCGTGCTGAGCTGCTCCACAGTAGCACAGCATTGGTCGGCGACGGTGTTTGGCTTCCCCAATAGCTTCGTTGGTATGATGACCGTGCCGGTGATGATAACGGTAGTGGTAGCACTGCTGGCTGGGGCACGCCTGCCGCGCTGGTTTGTGCGGAGTGCCTGGGGCGGCGCTGTGCTCGGAATGATTTTTGCACTGTGGATGTTTTATATGAGCTTTGTCGTTATTCGTGTGCTGTGTCCGTGGTGCCTAACGCTCGATGTGGGGATGCTGCTGATCTTCTTTGGGATGACGCGCTACTGCATTGAGGCTGGGGTGATTGGTGGGGAGCGCACCAAGCGCTTTGCTCGCCATGGCTACGATGTGCTGTGTGGCGTGAGTGTGCTAGTGCTGGCGGTGGCGCTGATTATTGTGAAGTTTGGCGCGGAGCTACTATAGATAAAGTCGTTTTTTGTACGGTAAATATTGTCGAGCTTGTCAGGATTGGCAAGCTTTTTAAAATGAACAGAATGTTATATTATTCATTACGTTTTTATGTCTATTGGTGTAATGGTGAGTATTTTCTCACACCAGGGATACTATGGTATGGTGGCAGCTACCACTATATCGACGCAAGTGAATTACCTGTTAGCTTGAGCTGCTTGTTTGGCGTAGTAGGAAAACAATACGTGAGGATAATGTATGATGAATTTTAACATAGTTATGAAGCCTTTGTGAGTCTTAAGCACGACGTGCTGTTAATACATAGGCTATTGTTGCGTGACGCAACCGAAATAGCAAAATAGCGGGAGGAAGATGTCGCCTATTGGCGATACTGTGCATATGAATATAGATAGCATTTCGTTCATTATGCACTATTGATAGCGAGTGTGTTGGCAGGCTTGTGCGCATCGTGAATTTGCTAGCAAATATGATGATAGCATGCTAATGCCGCTATGCTGTAGTAGATGAACATTACCTGAATAGCAAGCACAACACATTCAGCGAGAGGTGAGTGATATGTTTTGCTAGGTGGTGCAATTTTGAATGAGAGAAAAGGTATGTTCAGTTTGGTGAAGATGTGAAATCGATAGAGTTGTATGGGTTAGTTTGATTTTTATCGGCCAATTGCCAAGCGTGTTTGCAAAGAACAATTCAACGTGCTGGAAAATGAAACGATTGATACCTTAAAAATGAGTAAGCTATAACAATACGGCTGCGATGACAATATGCGTGCGATAGCAGGTGGCTGTTGCAAGCTGTGAAGTAGACGCGCGTGATGTCATAGCTTAGCATGGTAGTGAAGATTCTTTGCAAAGCAAGTGAGCAAGTTGCAGTGCAATACTAAAAATGTAATAAAATTCTTGGCTGGGTGATAGTAGCTGTGCATTGACTGATACTTGTTGAAGGAAACTGATTAGTATAAGGGCGCTATAGAGCGAAAAGCAAGCAAAAATGACGCTGCGTCGCAGTACGTAAATTTCATAGGATTGTGTAGATGAAGTGATATATCAAAAAAATCATCTCGGTTGCATAATGAAAGTAATATGCTATGCGTAAGAGATATAGCGCGTACGCGACAAAGCGGGCGTTATCGTAGGGCAACACAGCGCCCAGGGCAGATGCTATGCGAAGTATGACGCAGGTAGAGTTGCTGATACATGCTCATATTTTTTTAAAATTCTGAATGACGCTCATGCTTAGTTACTTGTTGCATCAACTATGTCAAAGCAGTTTGCATCTATTTTTACATACGGTAATAATCAGAATATGTGCATGTTTCTATAGCGCAAAAATGAGGCCATAGGACGCGATATAAGGCAGGAGGAAGATGATCAACTGCTATAGCGAAGTATTGTTGTGTGGTGTGGCAGGCTTATCGCTCGATATTTTGTACTAAGTAAAAATGCGAGATAGCTAAGGATAAGTAAAGTGTACAAAAATAAGTGGTATGCAAAATATAAGTATAAATATATTGGGCAGAATCGTTGCAGAAAAATTGGCTGTAAGCGTGCCAAAAGGGTACTCTCTTACATATAAGAGTGTTATACGTATCTCCCGCTCTAGATATACAGGAAGTCTGTTATATGGTCGCTGTAACGCGCTAAACCCTAGATAAGGGAGGAAGGCTATATATGAGTACTATGCTAGGTGTCTGCGGCCTCTCAGAAGACAGACAGACTTATTGTCTGCAGTTGATAGGAAAAAATGAGACTGTGTATGTGGTGTGTAGAATACAACATAGCTCTGTTGTAAAAAACTAGAGTAGTGTGAGGAGAGTAAATTGAGATTATGTTGTATAAAATACACAACATTGTTGACGGTAAGGGATAGAGGGTAAAATGTGATATATACAACGATTCATGCTAGAAGTAGACATGCCATATGTATATAAAAAACAACATATAAAATCACAACGAAATAAACTCGAAAACAAGGGATATAAAGCGACAAGCCTACAACGTTGTAGGTAATAATGTAAATTGTATATATAACAACAATTGATTTTGTGTACCGTAAAAGAAATAACAGGGGTGAATCAGACAATGTTGTTAAAATCATGACGAATAAAAATAAAAGTATGCTAATGAATATCAAAGGCAGACGATTCTTTGCGGAGTATACTGGTGTATGATGGAGATCATCTCACCAGTGTATTAGCTACTTTGAGGTGATGGTTGGGACAGATGTAGAGCTTGTTGTGCACCATCTATAATAATGGTATGCTAGCGACATGAAGAACAATACAATTTTACGCATTGGTGCTGGCGCGGCGTTTGTGGCGCTGGGCGGAATATTATTAAGTGAGAGCTTTGGTGTGCAGTTCCATTACTGGCGGGAGTTTTGGTATGGTTTGTGCGCATTCGGATTTATCATGGTTGGTGTGCTCACGCTGCGCAATCGCAATTGGCTGTGGGGAGCGCTCTGGGTAGCAGTTGGCCTAACAATTGGTACGAATGCATTTTTGCATAACAACGTTAATATTTGGCGAATGTTTTTGCCACTGGTGCTGATCGCGATTGGCTTGACAATTATTTTTAATTTGTCGCAGCGCCAGCGCCGCATCGCAAAACAATCGTCGGACGATAATATGGTTGCCTCCTTCTCGGGCAACACACGCAAGATAAAAGGCGAATTTGTAGGTAACTCGCTTTCGGCGGCGTTTGGTCAGGTGGATCTCGACCTGCGCCAAGCCAAGATAGAGGATGGTGCGGTGATTGATATTTTTGTTGTGTGTGGTGGCATCAATATTATTTTTCCAGACAACGTCATCGTCAAGACGCAGGTCAATAGTATCTTTGGCGGGGTAGAGGATAAAACCAACGCTGCCAAGAGTGCAAAAAAGACTGTCTACATTCGTGGCGACTGCGTCCTTGGTGGGCTCGAAATTAAATAATTAGAAAAACAATAATTCGCTACAACACGCTTCTCGATAATAACGAGAAGCGTGTTTGTTTTTTTATGTCGAGATAATTCATGCAGCGGAATGCGGGTTGAAGCTGATGCGATAGTAGGCTACTCGATATTCAACTTCGCACTTGGCTGGGGAGTCTTACTAGCGCTACTGGCAACGAGCCACATGTTTGGTTGTATACAATTGATAAAATTTTTCGTTGCTGTATTGCTCATTGTCAAATATTGATTGTGGTAGTGTAATGTGAGAATGGTTTCGTAACGTGCGCCAACGTTTTTGATTTTTGTGTATGCCACTCGGCAAGGATCGCAGTGGCTTCGCAGTGCATACTTATGATGGGCTACTACTCCGCAGCATTAAATAATAAATACGCACTATAATATACCCACAAAAATGTGCTACTGATAAAAATAGTATGCAAGGCAACATGATTTACTAGTCTAGTCACTAGCCATATAAAAACAAATAAAAATGAACTACCATAAGAAATATTCAAACTTCATACAAGCACGTCTTGCAAGACTACCTTAGCTACGGCACATACGCAAAGCATAAAAATGTGATGGTAAGATTTTTGCGCAAGGTATGCTTTGAGGCGGGTGAGCCAGAGCGCCACAAATGCAAGTATACTGTGCCAAGCATTCTTGCTATACTAAAATTATGAACCGTTGCTCCTGGGCTGAATCTGGCGATAACGAGCGCATCTACCACGACACTGAGTGGGGTGTACCACTATATGATGATCAGAAATTATTTGAACTGCTCTGCCTGGAGGGTGCACAGGCTGGCCTGAGCTGGAGTACGATTCTCGCCAAGCGGGCGGGCTACCGGCAGGCCTTTTACCAATTTGATATTACAAAAGTAGCCGCCATGACGGATGCGGCGCTGGAGGCGCTTACTCACGACACGCGCATTGTCCGTAACCGGCGCAAAATTTATGCGGTGCGCACCAATGCCCAGGCGGCATTGCAGGCCACTGGCCAGCACGGTAGTCTGCAGGCATACCTGTGGAGTCTAGCGGGTGGTGAGCCAGTGCAACATCACTGGCAGAGTGCAAGTGATGTGCCTGCCGATACGGCTACATCCCGGGCAATGAGCGCGCAGCTCAAGCGGGACGGCTTTGCCTTCGTTGGCCCAACGACGTGCTACGCCTTTATGCAGGCTGCAGGGATGGTGAATGACCACGTGGTGGGGTGCTTTCGGCACGATGAGTGTGCGGCGCTGAGTAGTCATCCTGCATAAGAGTAAAAAGATATAGCTAGTTAGATTAATTGGGCTATATCTTGATGTGTAAGTACTTTTGGTTTTGCGGCTAGTGCGCTACAATAGACCCAGAGGCATTTTTGCGTAGCTTGTGGTGCGCAAAATGAGTGGCTATCACCCACGAAGCCTGCGGGAAGAAATTGGTTTGTTATGTTCATAAAGAGTTGTGAATCTAAGGAGCCAAGAATAGACCCCGCCGCGAATGCTGCGACAAGGCAATAATCAAGTGCTGAAAGAACCAGACGGCGCGCCCCAAGGCCTGTGCAACCAGCCCCGAGGCTCCGGCTAGAATCACTTCTTTTGGAATCGAGATGGTACCGTCCGCACGAATACCCAGCGGATTCTCGAAGCCCAGAAGAGGTGATTTTTAATTATATAAAGGAGTAGCCATGCCAGTGCCAGCCCACAAGTCAGCCTTGCAGCGCGCCACTGCGGAATACACGCGGCAGGTTGTGTAGAGCTATGGAGGAAAGAAGATAAGCACTATGCAGCAAAATAATCGTGTGACGAGCTTTGCAATTGATCGGGAGTATGATTACATTATGTATGATACGACTGACATGATTCGCGCTATGAATTTTCCGCGGGAGATTGCGGGCTTGTCTCTGAAGGCCGATGAATTTCATCTGTCGCTGTTTGAGGTACTTGGCGAGTATGGGGTGGACGAGGCTGGCTATGGGCAGCTTGAGCAACTCTCACGTACGGCTGGTGCAGCGATGACGACAAAGCCGGAATTGACGGGTGAGTTCTGTAGATTGGTCGATAATGCAAAGGGTCGCGAGACAATTATTGCACTTGCCCAGTGGGGCGAGCTTGAAGCGTGGCGTGATGCAATTCGTGAACTGATACCTCAGGCGGAGTTCATTATTCCACATGTCACGTTATATACTAACCATAATGGCGCAATTGGCTATAGCGACAGAGATGCGTATCGAGCCCAGCCGCTTGATGCAACAATAAAAGCAACGCTCTACCCTGTATACCAAAAGCGAAAAGAAGTGGAGTACAACCATGCGTGAACATTGGCAGCCGCCGCACACCTACGAGAAAGCACCTGCCTGTATTTCAGTAGCCCTGCCAGGCAGCGAGCAGTTTGCGTTACTCAAGCAAGATATGGGTATTTCTGATCGCTATGAAGCAACGCTTGCAGAGCTGGCTATGCAGGGCAAGGCGGTGGTGTTTGCTGCAGTGGAGGACGGCCGTTATGTGGGACGGGTGACACTGCGGCATGATTGGACTGAGCGACCAGAGATTGATGAGCCATCAGTGAGGATTGAAGATGAGTACCCTGACCTGCCGCAGATTAATGCACTTGAGGTGGCAGAGCAGTATCGTGGTCGTGGTATTGCCTCGCAATTACTCGCTGCAGCGGAGAACGAAGCGTGTCAGCAGGGGTTTGACCGAGTTGGCCTGGCGGTGGATGTTACCAACAAAATGGCGATGGGTATCTACGAGAAGCGTGGCTATATGTATCGATTGGTGGCAGACGGGCCAACTTTCACCAGCGTGTACCATCGAACGGATGGCACTGATGAAGCTGGTGAGTATTATTTGATGACAAAGCAAGTGCGAGGTAAGGGATGATGCAGCCTGGGCGAATCCTTATCTACGGTGACTCGAACGTCTGGGGCGACAAGGGTTTTGGTGAGAATGGTGCTCCGTTGGGGCGCTATGCTACCAAGCAGCAATGGCCGAATATCCTCCAGCAATTACTCGGTGATGAGTATGATATTATTCAAGCAGGGCTGTGTGGACGGACAGCAGGGGAGTATGCAGAGCAGGCATCATATCTTGGTGGCAAGATTGGTTACGAAATAGCACTGCGAGAGGCTAGCCCAGTGGAGGGAGTGATTATTGCGCTTGGCGTGAATGATGCATCTTATGAGAGAGCTTCGAATGAGCAGATTGTGGCTGATTTACAGTGGTATAGTACCTATACGCGGGCCTATGCAACTGATAGCGAGAATGGCATGGCTAGTAGTGGCAGCGTGTGGTATATTGCGCCTGCTATTGCGCCAGTTCAGCGCTATAAGCCGCTTGCTAGCAAGCTACATTGCATCGACGAAAAGCTACGTACTGCCCACACAACCATTAGTAATCCACTTGATGACAATGATGACTATGCGCTTGATGGTATCCATTTCTCGCTGCAAGGGCATAGGCGAATGGCGCAGAGAGTGTATGAATATTACAGAGGTACAATATGATATACATACAGCAATCTGGCTAAAACTTAATGCAATTGAATAAGCAGTATAAGATAAATCAAGGAGGAAACCAATGAAATTCACACACGGCACACGCCGCCGGGCGGCAGAATATGAAAAGGATTGGGTGCAGCGATGGAAGGACGACCAGACGTTTGAAAAGTCGGTGGCGCGGCGGCCAGCGGATAATGCCTACGTCTTTTATGATGGGCCGCCGTTTATTACTGGCGTGCCGCATCATGGTACGCTACTGAGCTCAATCGTTAAGGATGCGGTGCCGCGCTACTGGACAATGAAAGGCAAGCGTGTGGAGCGCCGCTGGGGCTGGGACTGCCATGGCCTGCCTGCAGAGAATTTCGTCGAAAAGCAGATGAATATTGTGGATCGGCGGCAGATTGTGACGAGTAGCGACCAGCCAGCACCGCTGGATAAGGACGGTAATCCTTTGCCAACTATCAGCCTGGAAAAATACATCACCAAGGCGCGCGAAAGCATGGTGGCGAATAGCGAGACGTGGCAGGGCGTGATTGATCGTATCGGTCGCTGGGTAGACTTTACAGGTGCCTACCGCACCATGGACAAGGATTTTATGGAGAGCGTCTGGTGGGCCTTTAAGCAGCTGTATGAGGCTGGCAAAATCTACGAAGGCGAAAAGGTGCTGATGTACGACACCAAGTTTGCTACCCCTGT
>CAURVP010000019.1:0-23416 GCA_963528475.1 uncultured Candidatus Saccharibacteria bacterium
CTAATGAAGCCTTAGCACTTTTTGGCGACAGAGATGCGAAGGGTGTTGTATTGCTGCGTCCTTTCCGGGATTATTATGAGGGTTATGAGGATGCTGGCAAGGAAATGCCTGGTTATATTGATTTGATCGCGGAGCTAAAAGATAAATTTCCAGTGGGCGAGATAATTACTGGTGAGCAAGAACAAAAGGAATTTGTGAAGCTATATGGTGCAATTCTGAGAGTAAAGAATATTCTGTCTAGTTTTGATGAATTCATCGGGCAAGAGATTTTGAGCCAGCGAGATGTGCAAGATTATCACAGTATGTACATTGATCTGTATAATGAACTGCGACCGAAATCTGATGAGAGTAAGGAGAATATCAATGACGATTTGGTATTTGAGATGGAACTCATCAAGCAGGTTGAAATAAATATTGATTACATCCTGGAATTGATTCGGCAATATCATGATAGCCATTTGAATAATAAAGAGATTTTAGTCGATATTGATAAAGCCGTTAACTCATCTATGGAACTGCGTAATAAAAAGGATTTGATCGAGCAGTTTATCGCGTCGCTTACCGTTGATAGTTCGGTTGACGGTGATTGGCAGGAGTTTGTGAAGTCAAGAAAAATCAAAGAGCTAGACCAGATTATTGATGATGAAAAATTAGATAAAAAAGCGACATATAGGTTTGTTGAAAATGCTTTTCGCGACGGATACATACAATCAACCGGTACAGGTCTATCGCGGATACTGCCACCAATTTCGCGTTTTTCGCCTAGTGGAGAGCGTAGTAAAAAACGTGAAACAGTGCTGGAAAAATTGAGAGATTTCTTTGATCGATTCTTTGATGTCTCGAATGAAAGCTTATAGAGTGCAGAAATTAGAGGGTTGCATTTCATGAAAATCTCCGCTTGCCTCAAACCCAACTCCCGCCACCGCGAAGAAGTCGTGGTGGGTAGCGACGGCACGTATATCATCTACACCAAGGCGCCAGCGATTGAGGGTCGGGCGAATGTGGCGGCTATTAAGCTGCTGGCCAAATATTTTGGCGTGCCGCAGTCTCGAGTAAAGCTGGTGCGTGGCGCGACGTCGAAGTATAAGGTGTTTGATATCGATAACGCAGTTCAATAAAATACATATCTGATTGGGCGCAGAGTACCCAACAAAATGACAATATAGCTTTTTGCAGAATATACTAAGGTTTAGTGTATATCAGAAAAGTGAGGCGCGATGAAATGCTGGAACGTAAATTGCCGAATATCTACACCTTCCTTCCGTAAGAGCTTGCCTCGTCTTATCTTATTAGATAAAGCGATGACAACACCATCATTAATCCGGTAGGTTTTCATTACGGTGCATTAATCTGCTTTTACAATGCCGACGTGTATAAGTGTAGGAAAGAAGGGCAAGGCACTCAAAAAATCTTAATATTCAGGTGTATATTCCTACGGATAATTCACACCGGGTACAGTCTTGCCGAGTAGCGTCTGCACGGTGACGAAGCGATAGCCTTGCTGCTTGAGCGTGCTGAGGATGCAGGGCACAGCATTCACAGAGGTGGGGTGGATGTCGTGCATAAGGATGATGGCGCCTGGCCGCGCACCAGCAACGGCGCGATTGCAGACGATGGTGCTATTGCGATCGGCCCAATCACGCGTATCGATCGACCACAAGATGGAGGCCATACCACGCTGGCGTAGCTGCTCGAGGACGACGCTATTCACTGCGCCATATGGTGGACGCATAATGGTGGGCGCGGTGCCTGTTGCTTGAGTAATAGCACTGTTGGTGCGGTCGAGTTCGCTGCCGATTGCTTCGGCGCTATACTGCGGCAGCACCGGATGGCTCCACGAGTGATTCCCGAGCTGGTGTCCACTGGTGTGGATACGGCGCACGACGTCAGCACGAGCTGCAACTTTGCTGCCGATCATGAAGAATGTACCTTTTGCGCCATACTGGTCTAGGGTGTTAAGCAGCTCGTTGGTATATGGCCCAGGCCCGTCGTCGAAGGTGAGGGCGATGCAGGCTTGAGCACAGGACGCAGAGGGCGCTGGTGCGGCTGGTGCAGGGGTAGCAATTGGCTTGGGCTGCGGCTTTGGCAGGGCAGGGATGGTCGCAATCTGCCGCGCCTGGGTGGTTTGCAATGCAGCGAGGATACTCGTGAAGGGGAGCGAGATCGTCATTGTGCCATAAGATGACGGCACGAGCGCAGCTTGGCTGAAAGGCCAGGCAAGCGCATTGTCATTGGTGATAATGAAGTTGGTGAGTGCGTCCTCTGTGACCATTTCGCCAAGATCGACGGCTGGCTGCTGGCGCTCGGCAATCGCGGCAGCAACGGAGCGCTGCGCCGCATCAATGATGGTGCGGAGATATGCGGTATTGCCACCAACGAGGTCGCGCAGGGTGATAGCCGCACCCGTCTGCTTGTTGAATGTCCAAAATCGGGTGAAGCTGGCGGGGTGAGCACCGTGGGTGTCTTGGTTAGCCTGGACAATAACGGATAGGGCAGTATTGGTATTATGGGTAATTTGGTAGCTAATTGCCTCAGTCATTGGCCGATGGAAGGTGCGGCCAGCCGCGACGCTTTGGCGAAACTCGTGGTCGAGCTGGTCGATGGCACTGGCGATGGTGGTGTCGATCGTGCGGTTGCCTGTCAGTGGATATTCGAGCGAGACGTTTTCTTTAGCAGAGGTGCGGCTGACCAGCTTCGAGCGGATACCTTGGTAGTGCGAATCGACGAAGGAGTATTTCTCATCTGTCTTATCGGTTGTGCGTGCGGCTGATGGGGAAGGCTGCGGTGCAGCAGGCCGCACCACATGGACGATAATAAGGGTAATAACGAGGCCACATAATGCACAGGCAAGTAGCGCAAGCAAGATAACCATGCGCCGCCGTGCTTGCGTGCAGCGCTGTTGGTGTCGCTGCAAACGCGATGCTGGTGAGGGAGATTGACGCTCCATACCGCTAGTATAGCAAAATAATGAGCATAAGCGCCATAGATATGATGATTATGCTCACACCTATTGCACCAGCGCAGCCTATGGTATAATTTAGGCAGAATATGGGACCACAACAGCCGCGATTCAATAGTTTTCCTGAGCAGCCTCGGGCAAACAACCAGAATATCTACCGTTCGCCAGCGCCTCAGGCGCATGAGCGGCTTCCTGCGCTGATGCCCGAGCGTCGGAGCGAGCAACAGCCCGCTGACACGCATGAAATGATGCCGATGGTCTCGCAGAGCCTCACGCTGCCAGCTCTTCCTACCACGGTTATTGCTGCGCCACAGCCCGACCCGGATACAACCGTCACGGCTGCTCCTGCAACTGCTGCAGACGAAGATCTGATCGAGAAAGATTGGGTTATTAAGCTCAAGCAGATCATTAAGGACACTCAAGACGACCCCTATCAGCGCGAGCAGCAGGTCAGTGCTCTGCAGCGCGACTATATCTACAAACGCTATGGGCGCAAAATTGGCGCAACGGAGAACTAGATGAATACCGTCACCACTTTCATTATTGTTTTTGGCTCGGCTGGCCTTATTCTGATCATCTTGTTTGTTGCCTTCATCGTCTATCGCAATAGTATGCGCGAGGCTAAGAACTATGAGCGCGGTCTTAAGATGGTGCCGATTCTCATCCACTTGCCGCCCGCTAGTGACGATATTGACGGTGGTGGGCGCGACAAGCGTGACCTCACAGAGGAGGTGCTATCGCAGGCCCAAGTGATGTACAACATCATTGCAAGTACCAGCACTAAGGGCTTTATGAGCCGGATCTATGGGCAGCGCCATGTGTCATTTGAAATTGTGGCACGTGAGGGTCTGGTGTATTACTATGCAGTGGTGCCAACAGTGCTGACGGACACAGTGCGTCAGGCAATTGCTGCAGCTTACCCATCGGCACGGCTCGAGGAGGTGTCGGAACACTCAGTGTTTAGCAAAGTAGGCAAGGCGAGTGGGACGATTGGTGGTGAGTTTACCTTGCGCAAAGAGTTTATTTATCCGATTTCCACTTATATGGAATCTAAACGCGATGCGTCGCGGGCGCTGCTTAATGCAGTGTCTTCAGCTGGGCGCGAGGATGGGGTAGGAATCCAATTTTTGATCCGCCCAGCGTATGAGAAGTGGACAAAGCGCTCTATCTCGGCTGCCGAGCAGATCGTCAAGAACAAGGGTGAGAAAAAGAGTAGTGGTGGCAGTGGCCTCTCGGCGCGTGATGTTATGCAGGCACTATGGAAGCCGCCTGAGGCAAGTGACAAGAAGGAATTCCAAGCCGAGAAGCCGCTCAGTGCGGTGGAGCAGGCTAAGGTTGATGCTATCCAAGAAAAGATTCGCTACCCTGGTTATGAGGTAATGATCCGCGTGGTGGTGTCGTCCAACACGGCGGCGCGCTCACAGGTATTGCTCAAGAATATTGTAGCGGCATTTGCACTATTTGATTCGCCGAGCTTTAACGGCTTTAAGTTTCATCTTACTAAGAATGTCGATGAGCTTGCGACAGCCTTTATCTTCCGATTCTTCCCGCAAGCAAATAGCCGCGATATTCTCAACTCAGTCGAGCTTGCCACTCTCTTTCATTTGCCAGACCAAAATAGCATTCCTACCTCGCAAGTCAAGCGCCAGATGAGTAAGCAAGTCGACGGTCCAACAGAGGTGATGGAGACGGGGCTATTGCTCGGCTACAATGAGTTCCGCGGCGTGCGCAAGCCGATTCGCCTGGCAGATAAAGACCGTCGCCGTCACATCCATATCATTGGTCAGACGGGTGTGGGTAAGTCGGTCTTGCAAGAGAACTTGGCCTACCAGGATATGTTGGCGGGGCGGGGTTTTGCCTTGGTTGATCCACACGGCGACCTGGCTGAGGCGCTACTTGCCAAGGTGCCGCGTGATCGGGTAGAGGATATTGTCTACTTCGACCCAGGTGATATGAGCAACCCGATTGGTCTTAATATGTTTGAGTTCGATCACCCCGACCAAAAGGACTTCTTGGTGCAGGAGGCGATTAACATGCTGTATGGCTTGTACGACCCAGGCCATACTGGTATCGTTGGGCCACGCCTCGAGCACATCTTCCGTAACTGTGCGTTGCTGCTGATGGCTGACCCTGCGGGTGGAACGTTTGTTGATGTGCCAAAGCTGCTGGTGGATGAGCAATTCCGCAATGCCAAGCTCAAATACGTGACAGACCGGCAGGTGCTGGACTTTTGGACCAAAGAGTTCCCAGCCTCGCAGCGCTCCAACGAAGCTGGTGATTTGATCAGCTGGGTGATCTCCAAGTTTGGTCCATTTATTAGTAACGATGCAATGCGTAACATCATTGGTCAGACTAAGAGTGGCTTCAATTTCCCTGAGATTATGAATAACAACAAGATTTTGCTTGTTAACCTCTCCAAGGGTAAGATGGGTGATCTTAACTCGAAGTTGCTTGGTATTATCTTTGTCATGAAGTTCCAGGCGGCTGCAATGGCTCGGGCTAATATCCCCGAGCACGAGCGCAAGGACTTTACACTCTACGTTGACGAGTTTCAGAACTTCGCCACCGATAGCTTCGAGACGATCCTCAGTGAGGCGCGTAAGTATCGCTTGAGTTTGGTCTTGGCTAACCAGTTTATGACGCAGCTCAAGGAAGAACTGCGCGAGGCGATCCTTGGTAACGTTGGTACAACCATTACCGGCCGAATTGGTACGACTGATGCAGAGATCATGGTCAAGCGCTACACGCCTGTCTTTACTGCTGAGGACTTGACCAAACTGCCAAACTTCGAGTCCGTCTGTGTGGCGCAGATTAATGGCACGCCGTCAGCTCCATTTAGTATGGCGTGGATTCCGCCAATGGGCGAGCCAAACCAGCAATTGAGCGGTGCTCTCAAGAAACTCTCGGCCGCGAAGTACGGCCGGCCGCGCGACCAAGTTGAGCGCGATATAGCTGCCCGCATTAGTGTGCAGCAGCCCAGCCAGCCAGCAGCTGGAGCAGGGCGCCCAGGGGGTGCAGCTGGAGCTGGCGGTGGGTCGTCCTTCCTGGATGAATGGCTTGCCAAGCGTAAACAGATGAATGCAAAGAAGCCGCAATCGGCGGCAGCACCATCAAGCGCACCAACCTCACGGCCCGGTAACCCAGCTGCTCAACCACCACGACCACAAACCACACCAGCTTCCTCAGCTCAGCCATTGCGTGCCCAGCCAGCCACGCCGCTAGCTTCTTCATCCTCTCAAGCCTCACGGCCACAGCCAGCTAGCGCTCCTCGCACTATGCCAAATCCAAGCGCGTCATCTCCATCGTCGACTCAGCCTACTCCACCACCGTCACCAGCGGTGCAAGATGCGCTTGATAGAGCACGCCATGCTGCGCGGCCCAATATCCTTGGCGGCCAGCAGACCGAGGCGCGTGCTCAGTCTACTCCACCGGTTGCACCATCACCCGCTCCTGAGCCAGTTATGCCATCGCCAGAAGAGCTAGAGCGCGAAGCTCTGCGTCGCCAAGGTACTCTCAACACTCATGGCGACCTAAGCGGCGAGCCACAGGAAGTGTCGATTAAGTTACATTGATAAACATTCAATAACAATACAGTTGATAGAGAACACAAGCGGTTAGCATAATATTTTTGACGTTCGTTACCACGTGTATTGTACTAGGTCTATTCAACTAAGATATCAACATGATATATAATGACCTAGTCAAGCGATATAGGTATGTTATGGAGCAAATATGTCAACACAAGTAGCGGGAAATATCAATCAATACATCAAACTAGTCGGACAGAGCGGAGAGACGGTCAAGGCGGAAGTGCAACACATTGTCGACACGTCAGGCTGCACTCTCAGTATACGAGAAGTCGACGAAGATTTTCTCGGCTACGGCTCAACTGAGTCATATTGGTCGCTACATGCTGCAGGATTAGAATTTCACTGGAAGAATGATCTACTGAGTGCTGCTACACTATTCACTCAAGAACAGCTGTTCGGCAAATATAGTCCATATTCCCAGCCTCTATTTGACAATTTTTCCAACACTGCCACGCGAGATGAGATTATTCAGCATCTTGGCAAGCCTGCGAGAGAGGGGAAATGGAAACAGTCTTGGATTCGCTACAATAATCCAAATGGCACTTGGATTAACTTTGAGTTCAACAGCACGTTGCATTTGCGTATGGTGATGGTTTGCATGCCTGTTAGCTAGCCGATTTAGTTCTCTTCTTCCAAGGTATCGCTCGCTCACGGCATACACAGCCACCGTCGTTCAAGTGCTTCTCTCCAGCCTGAGTAATCTTCCTCTAGAGCAGTGGAGTTTGATCAATAGGGTGCTATTTCACATGAGAAGTGTAAGCTATCAGTGATTGAATCATGTTGTTGATCAAGCAGTGATTTGCAGAGGTAAACTACACATTTCGCCGACCAAGCATCATCATGCGCACAAAGTCGAAGGCGAGCCCGCAGAGCCAGCCAAGGGCGAAAGCGGCAATGGATTCGGCACCGGAGAGTGGGTAGCCATTGAAGCGGGCGATGAGGTAGATAGCTAGAGTGAGTACGAAGGCGGCAATGGCACCAGAGAGCAGCGCATTGGGCCGAGCAACGGTATTGCCAGTGACTTCGCTTGCTTTCTCGATGGCTGGGTTGTGGATGACTTTGCTAAAGGCGCGGCTTGAGGGCGAGAGCTGAGATTGGACGGCTGCCATGGTTTTATCGAAGCGTTCTTGCTGAGCGGCCGGGCTGGCTTGACGTTGACGCTCGGCGCGCTGTTGTTCGTGGGTTTCGCGCTGGCGGCGCTCAACTTCGGCAGTGGCTCGTTCTTGCTCGGCAGCTTGCTCGTAGACTTGCTCGGCTTCGTGGCGAGCGGCCCGAAGGGTTTCGCGTCGCTGACGCGTTTCGCCCTGGAGGCTGGGGTGTTCTAACTGGCGGTGTTCGCCAGATTGGCGCAGGGCAGTCAGCTGTTCGGCGCGTGATTGCTCAATGGTTTGCTCGGTGCGGTGCTCGGGTTGGCGCTTGGTGGTAAATCGTTCTGCCATTGGTTTCTCCTTGGTTAGATTGTTCCGGCGTTAAAGTTGCGGCGCACGAGGCGGATCTCGGTGCTGAGTTGGCGTGAGCGGGCGTAGAAGAAGACCACTACCGCAAGGACGATGCCAGCAAAGATGATATTCTCGCTGCTACCAGTGTGGGGTAGCTCGGTTACGACTTGCTCAACGACGCGCTTCTCGGCAGGGCAATCTACCTTAGTGCTGAGTGTGTTGCCAAAGGTGTTGTCGATACGGCAATCATAGGAGGTTGCGTTACTAGTGCCAGTGCCCATTGAAGGAATCTGGTCTTTGAGCTGGACGGTAAATTGCCGTTCTTGGCTCTCACCTGGTTTGATCTCCACAGCTGGCCAGCTGAGGATGGTTGCATCGGTGCTGGCGCTTTGATTGGTGTCTTTGGCGAGTGTGCCGCCGCCAGCGTCAACGACCGTAGCGTATTGGAGGACATCACCGAGGTTGTCGCTAAAGGTGAATTTCTCGGCGTTGAGGCCTTTGTTGGTGACGCTAAGCTTGTAGGTAATGCGGTCGTGGGCTTTGGCGGTGACGGTGGTTGTCTCAGCACTGTTTTGGGTGAGGTTGTGGCCACTTTTGGTCTGGACGAATTTGGCAGTACAGGTCTTGTCCTCTAACCAGAGGGTACTGTTGCCTGGGCAGGGCTGGCAGCGGGCGTCATCTTTGAGTAGGGTAGGATTGACCGGGCAGCGGGCGGGTGCAGCGATAACGAAGGTCTTGGCACAGGCTTCGTTGGTGCGGTCGCCCAGAGAGGTTTTGACGGTGAGGACGACACGGTACGAGCCAGGCGTTTTCTCGCTGTAGCTGACGGTAGGCGTGCTGCTCTCGAGTGTTTTGGCGAGCTTGCCATCACGGTAGACCTGGAAGACATAGCCGGTGATGGTAGCGCCATGCTGGGCAGATGCTGCAGCGGTGAATTGGTAGGTGGTGTCGTTTTTGTTGATAGCAAGGCCACTACAGCTTGCCACTGGCGTTGGCTTGATGACAGATGGCGGCGTGCTGCAGTTTGGATAGGTACCGACCTGGCCGGGTGGGCAAACAGGTGCGGGTGGTACTGTCTGGGTGATGAGGTTACCACAGTTGAGCATAATAGCGAACCAGCCAAACTTTGCCGAGTGGCCAACGAATGCCCGGTAGGTGAAGTTCCCCCACAAGTGGTGTGGTCGGTAGTAGAAGTTACGCATTCCACCTTGCGCTGCCTTCACAGAGTACACGCCTTCGCCCTGAGCGGCACTAAAGTGCGGCGTCATTCCCCACGAGTAGGTGCTCTCGGTGCTGCGCCGGGTCTCCAGGCGAGTTGTCGCTTGCTGCAGCTCGGCACGAGTAATGCCGATGATGCTGTAGAGGTCACGGATGTTGTTGGTGTTGGCGTCGTAGTGCGCCATGAGCTGCGAGCCATTGCTAATACCGCCATAGATCATATCGCTTGGGTCGGCGGCGTTAGCCGATTCTGGTGGCGCAAGCAGCGTGAACGATTGCACGACGAGTGCGAGCGCGGTAAATATCAGCCCCAAGCGACGCGTTGCTTCTTCCTTGCGCAAACGCTTCGCATAGAAGCCCAGCTGGCCGACGATCGCCGGGCTGAGCGATAAGTTTGATACGAGTTTCCGAAACATGATGTACCCCCATAGACCATCGATGTTAGCTAAATGTTCTATGTATATTCTAGCAATGTGTTGCACGAAATGCAATTGTTTATTGGTTGTGCTTACTGATGTGTGATGCAGAACCTGCGGCGCAGCTTGTCTCATTTGACAATAAGCTCCAATCTAGAGAATAATATGGAATATGGCTCGCTCTGCTCGCTCACACCATCCCGATGACTTTGCACTCGATATTATGCATGACGAGCTCGATCTCTTTCGCTGGTTTCTCTTGGTGTATCTGCTGGGCAAGCCAATTCAATCACCGGTGGCGGTGCAGACCTGGCGTCTCTTGGTGGAGCACCAGCTTGATACACCGTGGGCGCTACTTGCGGTGGAGCGCAGACGTCTTGTGCGGCTACTGGATGAAGGCAAATACACGCGCTATGATGAGAAAACAGCGACGGCGCTGCGGCTCTGTGCACAGCAGCTGATTGACTGGTATGATGGCTCGCTGATGCTGCTGATAGAGAGTAGCCCGGGCGAAGCGGAGTGCGCCAAACGTCTGCAAAAACTCTATGGTGTCGGTCCAAAGACGGCAGAGATTTTTCTGCGCGGCGTGGCTGAGTTATTTGCTCAGCGTGTGGAATAAGCGGTTGTTGGATAATAAAAAATAAAGGAGTAATAAATGCTCGATACATTTCGGAAAATAGGACAGAGCGGAGCGCAGTGGAGTCAGCAGCACTGGCGAGGGTTGACAGTAATTGTAGTGATTATCATGGGACTGTGGCTCAATAATACGAGTCTTTTTGTGCCGACGCAGCACCCACGGATACTCGCTCACCGAGGCCTGGCGCAGACATTTGACTACAGCAAGGTTGGCAATAGCACCAACACTGCAGCTATGATAGATAAACCTGAGCATCCCTATCTTGAGAATACAATCCCATCGATGCGCGCCGCCTTTGATCATGGTGCGGATGTGGTGGAGCTTGACCTCAAGCTCACGAAAGATAAGCAGCTCGCGGTCTTCCATGATGCAACGTTGGAATACCGCACAGAAGCCAAGGGCGAGATTGGCAAGTACACGATGGCTGAGCTCAAGCGCCTCGATGTTGGTTATGGCTACACGGCAGATGGTGGCAAAACCTTTCCATTCCGCGGCAAGGGGGTGGGCTTGATGCCGACGCTGGATGAGGTACTGGCAGCCTTTTCGCGCAAAGATCTTCTGTTACATGTTAAGGATGGCAACCACCAGACATACGAAGTGCTGTGGGGAAAGCTGCAGGCAATGAACCCTGAACGCTTCAAGCAGATGACGGTCTACGGCAATGACGATGGCATTGCCTGGCTGCGCCAACAAAGCGATACGCTGCGTCTCTGCTCCAAGGCGATGATGAAGGCCGGGTTGCTGCGGTACATGGTGGTTGGCTGGACGGGTTATGTACCGCACGAGCTGCACAATATGGAGCTGCACATTCCGCGGCGCTATGCACCACTACTATGGGGCTGGCCAGGTAAGTTCGTTGACCGGATGGCGGCAGTAAACACGCGAGTAATGTTGGTCGAAGGCGATGGACAGTGGTCAGCTGGGTTTGATACCGCGGAGAGTGTGGCGCAGATACCATCGCAGTTTGGCGGGTATGTCTGGACGAACCGGATTGACCGGGTGCAGCCAGTGCTGGCACGGCGGCGCTGAGTGTTGTATGTTGTGAGCACAAAGCGTGTCGAAAGCGGGCGGTATGCTCATTCTGCTCTTTGTTAGTAGGTATAGAAGAGCGAATCACTATTGTAACACATTTACATTAGATCTCATCTGTGCGATAATCTTAGTGAAGGAGAAGTATAATGCACACACAATTCGATGCACTGATTATTGGTTTTGGTAAGGCGGGCAAGACGCTGGCAGTAGCACTGGCTGGGGCAGGCCAGCGTGTAGCGCTGGTGGAGCAATCGCCGCAGATGTATGGTGGGACGTGTATTAATATTGCGTGCATTCCAACCAAGACGCTCGTGAGTGCGGCAGCAGCTGGCCGGTCGATCGACGAAGCGTTTGCCCGCAAAACAGCAGTCGTGACGAAGCTCAATAGCAAGAACTACCACATGCTTGCGGATAACCCGGGCGTGATGGTTATTGATGGTGTTGCGTCGTTTGTTGATGCGCACACGGTGAGTGTCCAGGCGGGTGAGCAGCGCATTGAGCTGCAGGCAGATCGGTTGTTCATTAATACCGGTGCAGTGCCGGTGATGCCGGCGATTGCTGGCATTGAGCAATCGGCCCATGTCTATACTAGTACGGAGGTGCTCAACCAGCAGCTTAAGCCACGGCGGCTAGCGGTGATTGGCGCTGGGCCAATTGGCCTCGAGTTCGCGTCGACCTATGCGGCTCTTGGCACAGAGGTCACGCTCTACTATCACCGGGCGCAGCTGCTTCCGCACGAAGAGCCATCTGTTGCCCAAGCAGTTGCTCAGGCTCTGGAGGCGCAGGGTATAACACTCGTGCTTGCATCAGACATACAGCAGGTGCGCGATACAGACCACGGCGTTGCTGTGATACGTGGCGATGATGAGCAAGTATACGATGCCGTGCTTGTGGCCGCCGGCCGCCGGCCTAATACCAGTCAGCTTGGTCTTGCCGTCGCTGGTGTGGAGACTGATGAGCGCGGTGCTATTGTCGTTAATGATCATTTGCAAACTACTCAGCCGCATATCTGGGCACTGGGCGATGTCAATGGTGGGCCACAGTATACTTATGTGTCGCTCGACGACTTCCGTATTGTCAAGAGCCAGCTCCTTGGTGATGGGAGCTATACGCGGGCTCAGCGTGCAGTATTGCCTCATGTGATATTTATGCAGACACCACTGGCGCGTGTTGGTCTGACCGAAGCAGCAGCTCGCGCGCAGTATGGCGATGATGTGAAGGTTAAAGAGTTGCCAGCTATGACGGTGCCGCGCATGCATGTTGATGATAAAACAACGGGGCTACTCAAAGCAGTGGTCCAGCCATCGACAGGCCATATTCTTGGCGCGACGCTCTTTTGCCAGCAGGCTCCAGAGGTGATTAATACCATCAAGACAGCAATGGATGCTGGCCTGCCCTATACCACACTGCGCGACCAGATCTTTACTCACCCAACGGTGAGTGAGGCGTTGAATGACCTATTTGCGCTTTGATTTTTATAGTTTGCAAAGTTTGAGACTTACATCGCAGGTAATTGACAACGCTACCACATATCTCATACAATAGAAATCCTAGACAATAAGGAGAACACATGTCAAATTCAGAGAGAGAGAGAGAGAGCTTTAGCAGGCAATGCTGAGCAGATAGATGCTGGTGAAGCTACGGTCGAGCGCAGCGGTCAGCAGCGAACACGCGCTATAGGAGTGGTGGCGGCAAGAGGAACTGAAACGACAACGGCCATTTCTCGTTTTAGAGACTGGCGGGAAAAAAGACGGGAAGAAAAGCGGGAGAAACGGGCAGCCGCCTACAAAGAAGCGAGGAGAACTCTTTATGGTCCAATAGTAGACTATGTGTCTTTCGGTCTTCGTGGTGCTCGCCCAGGAACAATGATTAATGTTCCGCGAGTATTCCCCGCTACTCGGACACAAGTAGCCTACGAGGAGAGAATGCGCCAACAATTGATGACTCCAGAGGGGCAAAAACAGCACGACGACCTTATTGAATCTCTCACACAGAAAGACGAAGAAGAACGGCGTTCTTGGGGGCAACGAGACTAAGGTGATGAAGTAATTTAAAGGTATCAAGTAACAAAATTTCTAGACTCTGAATCATATCACTGTATAGTGATATACACAGCTACGTTGCCCGAAATTCATACACAAACGCACCTGTCTTTTGTGAGAGACAGATGATATCTAGGTCGGGCGAGCCGTGTTTATCTGGGAGTGTTTGACCAAGATAATGGAAGCGAATGATACACGAGCTATCTGGTGCAGTAGCCGAGCTCAGCAGAGTACGCGCGTGGCCAGACACCTGCTCTGAAGAATCAAGCGGCAATGTGCGCCCAAGCCGTGAATATGCCATCCATCCCGTGCAACCAAACTTGCAATCGCGAAACGGCTGGCTAGCGAGCAGACGTTGGCGTGCGGCGTGGTCGGTGATAGTACCGATGACGATGCCACCTGGCCCATCAATATTGATAAACTCACCGCGGCTTAGGGTGATGTCGAGCGACTGCGTGAATTCGCTCTTTACTCGCTGCGCGAGTTCCTTTGTCGCATTCGTCCAGAGTGGCTCGGGTCGCATTGCGTGCAGGACAGCGCTCATGCTAATGCCTACCACGACCAGCAGAATTATCACCACAAGCGGCAGCCACATATGGCGGAGAAGAGTGAGAAGCTTGGCGAGTGTATTGCACATGTATTTCATGCATATAGTATATAGCAGGCGCTGGATGCTTGCAATGGGAGCAAAACGATGTAATAGCTAAAGATATGTTGTCGCACTGCGTGCGCTATTTTGTGCCGGCGAGGTAGATTTCTTGCACCTGGGCATCATTCAGCGCGGTGGTGTGGACAGCTCCAAACTGCATCATGCCAGTGAAGAATGTGTTTGTGCTGTTGATAGGTGTGCCATCGCCATTGCGCCACTCGCTAAAGCGCCCACAGCCAAACTTCCAGTAGCCGCGGAAGTTTTGGGCCTGCGTGACGCTTGGGTCGTGAGCAACTAGTGCGCCATCGGCATAGAGCCGCATACCTTGTGGTGAGAGTGAGGCGGCAACGTGGTGCCATTTGCCATCGGCGTAGTTTTTGCCGGCTGGTGAGAAGATTGAGCGCGTGGCATTGGGCCACACTGCAAAGGCAATGCGCCCTTGCTTGTCGAGAAAGAGGACGCGGTCTAAGCTTGGGTCCGCACCATTGTCTGGTGTACTGGCAAAGCCAGCGATGCGCCCATTATTGAGCCCGTATTGATTGGTATTGAACCAGACAGAGAGGGTAAAAGGGTTGGGGTTATCGACGAGTGTAGGGTAGGCAAGGCAGGTATCTTTGAAGAGGGTGCTGCGCACACGGTCGCGGCGGCAAGCGTATGATTGTGAACCATGAGCGGCGGCCGTGCGAGTGAGCCAGGTACCCTTATTGTTATTGCCAGATAGGTCGCGCTCAGTAGTGCCAGTATCGAAGTACGTCATGCCATAGATGAAGAGTGCCTGCGCGGGGGCAGTGAGCTTGGTGGCATCAGCGCAGTTGTAGAGCACGGGGCGCGCGGTATTAGCACTGTTGTGGATCGTGCCCGAAAATGCCCCGCTCGTTAGATAAAAGTTATGAAAGATAATGAAGCATATCCCTACCAGGGTAATAATTGCTGCAACAATAACAGAGGTGATGGGTAGTGGCTGCGGTGAGCTATCTGCTGGAGTAGGCTGAGATAGCTGGCGAAGGCCATAGAGCATCAGCCCAAAGGGGATAAGACAAATGAGCAGAATGCATAGGATAACCCATGCTGTGTAATGAATCATTGGTGTGAAGAAATACTGCCCGTGGCTATTTTGTACCGAGACGGTAATGGTGGCATCGTGGCCGGGGTAGAGCACTGTGCCGACTGCGTCAATCGGGAAGACACCAGTGTTGACGATGTGCATATTGGCGCCTTCATTGGCTGGCAAAACACTGAGCACGCTAAAGTTGATCCATGGATGAAACCACAGCGATACAGCGCAGAGCACTAGTGTCATGCCAATAATCCGATAATACCAGCGCCATGTTGGGCGAGTCCGGCGGGTGGCTAGATGGATGATGAGCCAGCCAATCACCACCCATGGCGCCATCAGCCATACCCAGCCAAGCCATGGGTTGATGAAAATTGCTTTGCCAATAATGGCGCTGTGCTTAATAGGAAGTGGATCAGCCGCGTGGTTGAGGTCGCCCTTGGTGAGGATACGCTGGTTGGTGATAGACTGAATTCGATGGGTATACGTCCGGCCGTGGCGCTGGAAAGTAATGATGTCGCCGGGGTGGTAATCGCTGGCTGGCTGCGTGACTACGAGCGAGCCAACTGGTGCGGCAGTGCCCATGCTCGGTGTTGTGACGAAAAAGATACGCATGCCAAGTGCCATCATCACGGCAACGAAGCCTCCAAGACAGAGGCTCAGGATGGTGATGATAATCATTCGTTGCCGAGGCATGCGTATCGTCCTACTCCAGAGGAATTACGCGCCAAATGTCCACGTCAGTGGTTGCGAGACCTGCAAGCCTTGGTAGGTTGGGCCAGCACTGGCGTCGAGTGATACCTCAAAGGTGATTGGCACACTCTCGCCTGCGTTGATGGTTGCTTTGCTGAGCTTGGCGAGCAGATCAATTGCACCGCCTGCTTGCAATTGTGCAGCAGTGCCTGTAAATAGTGTGCTGCTGCCTGATTTGATAGCTACCTTGACTTTGCTACACAAGTCTGTTGCCGAACCCGCCATTGAAGCACCAGCGACCGACGATTGGCTGCATGTGCCAGGGGTGAGGCTAAAGGATGTTGCGGCCACGCTTCCGGTGTTTTGCAGGGTAATGTTGGTTGTTTGGGCTGGCCCACCAGCAACAAGTGGTGTGCTCGTGCCGCCATACTTGTTAATAGTCGAGCAGGTCGCCGAGTTCGTCGTTGCACCAGCGCCGTCTGTGCTGTTGCAGGTGTAGGTGCCCGATGTTTCCTTCATGGTGAGTGTACCAGTTGAGGCACTGTTGATGGTGTTTTGGATGCTTGCCGCAAAGCCTGCAAAGGTTGGCGTAAAGGTAAAGGCAACCAGCAGTGCACCCACAATCCCCGTTGAGATAAGGCCAATTCGCTTTTTGCCCTGGCCGGTTTGAGTTGCAATCATAAAAATCCCCCTTATGGTTATATTAGCTATCAGTGTATCAGAAGCATGAGCGTTATACAAGAGATTCGTTGCCGGATATATAAAGTGAATGCACGACGATTGCTGGCAAGAGCCTCGTGAAGTAGTAATAAATTTTCTCCTCTATTTATGACAGGGGCAGCGAGAGAAAGGTTACTGTGGCAGATCTTTCTTATATAGATATATCGTGTCAGTACCTCTGTTTTTACTATAGACCAGTGCGAGAAAGCTGGTTACTATACGCTGTATTACCAGCCTGGCTGCGCAGCCGTTTCCAAACCTGCTATAATAGAATATGAGTAGAAAGTAAAGAGGCGTTATCGTCCAGGATAGCGCGAGCGGAGGTCGGAGCGATATGGCAATCAGTCAGGCGAAACTAATTCAGGCAGCGCGGCGGGTCTTTGCCCAGGATGGCTACAAGGCGGCATCGATCGTGGAGATTGCTCAGGTGGCAGGTATTGCGGTTGGCGGCGTGTATTTACTTTATCCGTCTAAATTAGAGCTCTTCCTTGCAGTGTATCGTGCGGAGGACGAAAAGACAAAGAACCGGATTGTTGGGCGGATCGATTGGTCGCAGCCGCGGGCGGCTTTTGCAGCCTATCTACGCGCCACAACGCAAGCAATGCGGCGTAATAAAATCCTGGCTGAGTGGCAAAGTGATGTGCCTGGCGAGCAGGTACGCCAAGCCTACCATGATGATGCGAAGCAGGCAGGAGCGGGTCATAGCCTGGCAGTGCGTGGTGAGTTCTTTGCCGAGCAGGTGCAGCAGTGGCGGCGCGATGGCGTACTGCGGCCAGGCGCGACCGACCAGATAATTAGCGAGCTCTTTACGGCGGTGGCAGCGATTGACGCGCTGGAGGGTATCGCCCCAAAGACAATGCGGTTTATGGTTGATGCAGTGCTTGAGCAGTTGTTTGTGAGTGAATAGCTGCTGCGATATGCTGCTGCATATTTTATATGCGACGCAGAACGCGGGAGCGAAGTTGGCGTAGTATTTGCAATTATGACTGCTTCATCGTATACTTATCACTAGTATGTTGCAATATCTTCGTTCGAGTGAGGCAGATCAGACGATTACGCCGCGTGATACGCTGCGGGTTGGGTCGTGGCTGCGCTGCGAGAAGCCCAGCAGTGAGGAGATCGACAAGCTCCTGGCGCTTGGTATGGACGAAAACATCATCAAAGATGCGCTAGACCCGCACGAGGTGCCACGTATTGAGTTTGAGGATGAGTGGACGTATTTGATTGCCCGCTTGCCTGATACAGACGATGATTTTAATGACTTTACGACGCCGATATTGTTTGGTATTCACAAAAACTACGTGGTGACACTTTCGCGTGATAGCCTGGGTCGGCTCTGGCAGCCTTTTGTCGACAAGACGCGGATGAATACGGCACGGCGGATTGAGCTCGTGGTGGCAATGATCGAGGCAGTGTCGCTGCAGTACCAGCGGCGAGTGGCAACGATCAACCGGCAGATGCGGGCAGCAACAGACGACCTCCATACGCTGCGGGCGCGCGATATCGTGACGCTGACCGAGTATGAACGCAAGCTCAACGACTACCTCAATGCGCTAGTGCCAATGAACTGGGCGATTGAGCGCTTGATGGCAAACCGCAGTCTCCGCCTCAAGGAGGATGATAAGGATGATGTGGAGGATATCTCGATTGATTTGGAGCAGGTGATTGCGCGTTGTAAGTCGCTTTTGCGCACCATCACTAATGTGCGTGATAGCTACCGCGCTGTGATGGACACGCGCCTGAATGAGACGATTCGCTTACTAACGGTGATCACGGTGGCATTGACTATCCCAACGATGATTGCTGGGCTTTATGGCATGAATGTGCCTGTGCCAGGGGCGGATGACCCAACGATGTTTTGGAAGATTACCACCGTGAGTGTGATAGCCGCCATGGCAACCGGGTATTATTTCTTGCGCCGGCGGTAGGGGCTATTGCACCCCACCTGCCTTGAGTAATGTCTTCAGTCCGTGTTCGCCGCCACCAAAGCCGCTGGTGGTGTAGTCATTAACGATCATGTAGGGGAGGCCAGTGACGCCGAGTTTGAGAGCGCGGCTGGTGTTTGTGGCGATGTCGTCTTTGTGTTTCTCGTTTGTCACGCAGTCGCGGAAGGTCTCGACGTTGAGCCCAATCGCTTCGGCCGATGTTTCGAAATAGCTGACGGGGAGGAGTGGAATTTCTTTGGGTACGGCAACGCCTTTGACGCCAATGCCTTTGTCAAAGTAGTCAGCTTTGATGCGGGGCGCAATGTGATGCGTGTATTCCCAATATTTATGCTGATCGGCTGCGCAAAATGCTGCTTCGGCGCCACGCTCGGTGTTGGGTACGATATCTTTGAGAACGGCAACAATCCGGTGCTCATAGCGCAGCTTGCCCGACTTGATATACTGTTGGAAGTCTGCAGTGTTCGTGGCAGCTTCGACCTGCGCACAGAATGAGCAGAAGTAGTCGGTGTAGTCGACAAAGACATTGGGCGCAGTATGGCTACCCTGCGACATGGCACTTTGCCAGGGCTCACCTTTGCCAATGTGTTTGTTGGGTGGGCGGTTGATGAGATTGTAAGCAAAGAGGCTGATGATTGTGACGACGACAATCCCAAGCATGATATGGATCAAGCTAACCCCTGTTTGTTGTGACTGCATGATGCTCCTCCTGCTGAGCTAATGTTATGTAGATGGCGGCAATCTGGCCCGATCGATAGAGCGAAAAGAGGCTGAGCCCAAGGGCAATAACAAGCACAATAGTGCTGGCAACCGTTGCGGCCGAAGCGGCGGCTGCTCCCGAGAAAAATACTGCAACGATGGGGAGAATGAGCGATGTACCACAGGGCACGCAGCCTAGGCCAATTGCCGCCGCGACGGAGGCAATACCACTAAGGCCGAGTTGCTGGGTAGTTTGCTGGTTACGCTTGTTGCGCTGGGCGGTGAAGATAATAAGCGTGAGCGATACCCCTTGCAGTATTGAGACAAGCACGAGCAGCGCACCCGTCAGTGATGTCGCGGCCTGTCGAGCAATCTCTATAAACATCGTCCCAATGACGCCAAGTTTATCGATAAGCGGCAAGCGAGACATAAGCAGCGCGCCATAGAATCCACCGTTAGTTAAGAGAAAAATCAGCCAGGCAAAGCCGAGCGCGCTAACGAGCGCTCCTGCCGCATAGCGCGGCTGGCGCAGCACCTGACCAATGCCACTCAAGGCAGTGGGGATAGTATGGCGTAGCGAAGAAAGGCGATGTTTCATTAGTGTCTTTATTATACCACTGAGCGCTGCAACCATCCGTGGTTATCCTATCGATGGCTACTCTGTAACGCCATAGCCAAGTAGGCCAGTATAGTTGCGCTGCTGATTAGCAAAGATGCGTATCTTGTTATTCTCATTGCCACCAACAGTGGTGAGTATGCCATCGTCGTTGCGCAGGACAATGTGCGTATGGTCGCCGAAGACGGGCGAAGCACGGTAGATTGCTACGTCGCCAGGGCGGGGCTGGTAGCCACTATCGGCGGGCTTAAAGCGACCTGCTGACTCGTAATACTCACGCAGCGTGAAGGTGCCTGGGATGCGCCAGCTACCAGTGTGTGGGTTCTTGAGCGGTGCACCAGCCTGCTGCATCGTCCAGCTGACAAAGTCGGCACACCATGCCTCGTGCGCTCCTTGGCTATATTTCGTACCGGCGGGCTGAGCGGCAAACTCTGCCTGGGTAAGCTGGATGACCTTGCGGCGAGTAGGGCTGAGGGTATGCGTGTCGACCTCAGGAAACTGAGCTAGCCCTGGCGAACGATCGAGCGTGGCCACATGCGACGTACCTTGGAGCTTGTAAAGGATTTTGCGCCAGCCAATTGCTGTGCCAACAATGCCGCCAATAACGAGAAAGAGGGCAAGGCAGATGGTGATGATGGTTGCTCGGTGGCGAAGAGGGGATAATCGTTTCATATGTATAGTATACACCGCATGGTGATATGATGTTTGCTGGCTAGGTGCTGTTTGGATAGCAGTAGGGGTGTTTGGGCTGTGAGTAAGGATTTATTTTGTTGAATAGCCACCACATACCATAGCGGCAAAATTACCGAGTGCCTTGCCGACATCTTTCCACTGGCGACACCAAAACAGGTCGTGTGCGGTAATGAGCAGCGCTGCACCAATGATAATAAGTAGCATAGCTAAGGTATACCCTGCGAGAGATGACTGATTAATGAATAGCTGCAGCACATAGTATCCTGCCGCAAGCGCAAGACCAAAGATGATGAAGCTGAGGAGCTTGAAGAAAGTAATGCATGGTGATTTGATTATGGTACGATAGCAAAAATATGTCAACGACAGATATAGTATTTGACACAATAATAGTATCGCTCTATAGTTATGCGTATGTTTCAACCACCTCGCCCCCTCCTATATAACACAGCGCCACTAACAAGCCAGCAGCTCAAAGAACTCCTCAAGGAGTATGTTCAGCACTATCGCGAGCTGCTATGTACGCCTGATACCATGAAGCAATTACTCAGGCCACATTCGTATAGCGGCGCAAAGGCAGATGAGGTTGTGGATGCTGTCGTTGACATTGTCAATATATGGGGATATTACTTCTACCAGCCAACTGGTAAGACAGCTGCAAATCAGGAGAAAAAGCGTTTTGCGCAACAGCTGCTGCACGATATTCGCGCAATGGCTGACGAGATTCCTGATCTTGCGAAGGTTATGTCTGAGATTGAAGAGACAGTCTGGCAAAAGCTTGATTTAGAAGTGAACCAGCAATCAGCTGAATCCCTTGTGGCTGAGGCTGGTGATATCGATCGAAAAGAATTGTTTGATAGGTTGGTGACCCATTATGTACGGCTCAATGAGTATTATGATAGTGAGGGAGGAGCAACCGCTGAGCAGAAGGAGCAACTAGCCGATATTGTGCAGCATATGCGCACTGTTGTCGATGAGAGTATTGCTGCAAAACGTAAGATGTTTGCTAATCGCTATTGGTCAGTAGCAGCTGAGACTTTGTATAAAGCGCTTTTTCTCACTAGCCGTCTGTATCATATCAGTGGTGCTGATGAGGACTTTGAGCGGGTTTTGAATCTTGCCAGCCTATATCGCACAGCGATGTATAGTACGCTCGGTGAATCTGTACCAGCCCTACCCAGCCTTGATGATGCAGATATCGTACCACTCTCGCAGGCAGAGCTTAAGCGTGACAGAAAGGCTAGTACCTATATCTATGATGTTGAGTTTGTCGTTCTCTCACTGGTGGAGGACTGTCTGAGAGAAGGCCAGCCTGACAAGGCGCGCCAGATTGAGCGCTACCTCATTAATCCGTATATGCGTGCTGTTGCGGATACGTACTATGTTCTTAATCACGAAGATCCAACCGGCAAGAGACAAAAGCGCGCTGCAGCATACGTTATCGAAAGAGAGGACATAGCCTACGTAAAACATGGTGATGAGGATATCGATGATGAGATAGTCATCAATGAACTTGATAGTGGACGTATCGCTTTTGATGAGGAGATACGCCGTCGCTATATTACATACCTACAACAGTCAGCAGCTACTGACAAAAATAATCATGTGATACTTACTCTCGGGGCACTACAGCGATGTTGCGAATACACTAATGAGGATCGTACTGCTATCTGCCAAGTTGTCTGGGAAAAATTGCAGAGTACCCTTCGTCCTACAGAATGGCACCCGGTCATTATTAGTGCTGAACAGTCTGAATGTCTCTATCTTTTATGGAGATACGATGATGCAGATAAAGTGGATAATTGGCTTAGGCAGCTATACATGAATGATCCTAGCTACAATATAGTTAAATTCTGTCTCTTACGGTTTGCGTTTGATCCAAAGGTATTTGCAACACTGGAAGATATTATTATGAAAGACACAACAGGTCACCTCCAGCCGAAACTTAGTAGGACACTCAGGGATCTTCGATTCTATCTTTGTCGCGCGATAGAAGATGCGTTTCAGTGTGAAAAGCAGATAAAAGAATAGAGGACTGTGCTGCAATAATAGAGAGCCTGAAATAGCACTTAGGAGCGTTCTTAATAAAGTGATTTTAAAAGACTGCTGCGCCTTTCGCTTTCTTTCCCTCTATGTTATAATTTGGCTCAACGGATGGTTGTTAGCGTATAGCTGGGAGCGATTCAAGCAGAGGCCTGTTTGGGTGTGGGGCTCGTAGCATAAGAAAGGAGTTTTATGACTCAAACCAAACCAATTATAACGGTGGAGGATTTAACCAAAGCCTATGCCGGCACGCCAGTGGTGGATGGGATATCCTTCACGGTTAAGACGGGCGAGATTTTTGGCTTGCTGGGGCCCAATGGCGCTGGTAAGACCACGACACTGGAAATGCTCGAGGCGCTGCGGTCAATTGATGCTGGTCAGGCGACCATTGACGGCATTGATGTCGCCAAGCAGCCCAAGCAGATTAAGCAGATCATTGGCATCCAGCTGCAGTCGACCACCTTTTACGATAAGCTGACTCTGCGCGAACAGCTACGTATGTTTGCGAGCCTGTATGGTCGGCGCGTTGATGCTGATGCTTTGCTCGAGAAGGTGCAGCTCAGTGCCAAGGCGGGCAGCTATGTCGAGCAGCTTAGCGGTGGGCAAAAGCAACGCTTTGCGATTGCCGCAACGCTTGTGAATCAGCCCAAGGTACTCTTTTTGGATGAGCCGACTACGGGCCTAGACCCACAAGCGCGGCGCAACCTGTGGGAGCTGATTAAGACGATTCGCGATGAAGGCATTACCATTGTGCTCACCACCCACTATATGGATGAGGCCGAGCTGCTGTGTGATCGCCTGGCGATTATGGATGCGGGCAAAATTATCACCATTGATACGCCGCAGCATCTTATCGAGCAGCTGCTGGCCCGTGGCTTTACCAAGCAGCAAACGGTCGAGCCCGCCAACTTAGAGGATGTGTTTATTGATTTAACCGGCAAGGCCATTCGGGAGTAGATGATGCGAGTCAAGTCAT
>CAURVP010000020.1:0-21457 GCA_963528475.1 uncultured Candidatus Saccharibacteria bacterium
ACACGGGAATCGAGCAAGGTGAAGTTGCGGGCGAGGCAGTGAAATGGAGGGTGTATACACTGGTAAGGGCTGATTGGCAGCAACTGGATTGGGCGAAGTAACAACTATCTTATTTCTCTTACTGAAGATTTGTGGCATTTCATGTCTTTTGTAACGTTCTTCAGTCTTTCTCGTATGCTTTATAAATCATCTCATACGACTTACTTATGGAGATCTGCATATCACTACCTCTTGTTTAGCTATACCTCTCTACGAGACCAATGAGAGTAAACCAAAAAGTATTGCTCTTGCTGTAGAATTATGTAAGAAAGCGGCATAAGATTGTCTCAGAAGCACAGTGTCAGGAGTTACCAGCTGAATTTATACAGACTCCTCTACTCCCTTTCCTAGATAACGAGCTTCTTTCTTTTTTTCTTGCTCCTCTCTGTAGGCAACCTTCAGTTCAGTAATTGAAGCTGGGGTAGTGGACATAGGTTTGATGATAATGCGAGCCATATACTGCGCCAGGAGATGAAGAAAACGAAGATATAACTCAGCACTCTGCTACCTACTATAACCGACACACGCTATCGCCTTTCTCGCGTGCCCAGCCTATTTCTCTTCTAACCCCGCTCACGAATCGTCGTCTCATAGCATATCAGATGGTTCACACCACGATTCTGCATCAATCGCTGCAACCAGTGCAGCAATTGACATATACTGCTGCAATGGCTGCGTGCCATCCATCATAGCACGCGCCTGAGCAATAGCGCGTTCAGTCTCCTGGTTAGCTATTCATAGCCCAGCATATCATACGCCGTTGCCGCCATATACGCCTGGAGCCGCCGCACTGCCTGAGCCGCCTCAGGAGCGGGCTGGGCGCTGCATATAGCATAATACCCTACTAGGCCAGCAAGCAGCGGCCGGTTCAGCTCGGCCTGCCAGGCCTGCACATCGTAGCCACGGCGTGCCATATCAAGCAAAAACTCGGTTGCACTCCACTGCTTTGGTACATAAGCTGCCCACTGCCAATCAATTAGCTTCACGTCATCTTGAGCAGCATGGTAGGCAATCGTCTCACTCCGCACATCACCATGGCTCAAGCGATCGCACGACTGGTCGGCCACCTGCCCTGCTAGCGTCGCGAGATCAGCTAAGCGCTCGGTATTATCAAGCACAGCGCAAAACTGCTCGTAGCGCCGACGAATCACTGGCTTACTGGCTTGCTCAGCCCAGGAGCGGTACGTCTGCTGGAGCTCCTCACGCCGCGTCGCATCATCGCAAAGTAACCGAAGCCCCTGACACTGCACCACCCGGTCAAACGCCGTGGCATGCAGCGCAAGTGTCTCAGCTGCCGCCGCAGGCAGCGTGGTCTGCTCAAGCTGAGCAATCGCCCGCAGCACCGCCGCTATATAGCGCTGACGAGCCAGCTTATCTGCCGCGTCAGGCGGCTGCCACTGCCAGCCATCCTTCGCAATATACGCTTGGCTCAGCATAATCACCCGCTCATCATCATACTGAACAAACTCTGTCACCAATGGCGAACCGGCCTGTTGCAGCGCTCGGATCACCGCATCATCTTTACTCAGAGCCGCTGCCAGCGCAGCGTGGTTCGAAGCTTCTGGATCGGCTTCTTTGACAAACACCCACTGCGCTCCAGCGAGTACTGCAGCTCGTCGACACCCAGTCGATGCACCGTCAATTGGCACCACCCGCACCTGATCGCGCGCCACTTTGCAGTACTGCGCTACCATCGCAAGCGCCGATGGACTCAAAATCTGGGAAGACGACGGCTGACTCATACCTCTAGTATAGCAAAGGTGCCCTAAATCACCATACCGACCAAGACGCCGCCCATCGCATACTTCTCTGCTTCCCCTCTACCCAAAAAACAAAAAACATATAAAAACCCGCTCATCCAAGCGGGTTTTTAGTGTTTATCCTCACCGCAGCTACGACCGATCGGTCACCACATCAGGGCGATGGTCCGTCTCCATCATCTGCGGCGATGGCCCATAGACCCGGACACTGACATAATCCTTGGGTGAGTAGGTACACGTCGAGAAGAGACCATGGCGATCACGGCAGGCATCATGCTGCACGGTCACAATAGCCCGGCTGCCCTCCTTAGCAATCGTCGCTGTTGGCTCTTTGACACCCTTCATCTGCAGGTAATTTATCTCAACACGCGGCTTTTCAGCGTAGCCCCCATAGCTCACCCTGGCGGTGCCATCTACGCGCACCGTAGTGGCATCGGCGACGTCAACTACCTTGGTGCGCTGCACGTCGCGCATTTGGCGCTCTAAGCTCATCCCCGCATTCATTCCACCAACCGCTAGGCCAGAGATAGCAACCGCCCCAACGAGGAGCATCGCCAGCATGGCAATACCAACCGGCCGCTTCAGCCGCCAGGCAAAGATACTCCATGCACCAAGTGAGAGCAAAGCAGTCAGCGCCACGCCGCCGAGCACTGCACAACCATACGCCAACCACAGCCAGCTCTGCGCAGCAAAGTCGCCCATGCTTGAGACCATAGTCGCGCTCATTACACCACCGACCATCAATGCGACGAGTGCACCCAGCGCCATTATCAAGACCCCACAGCCAATCATAATGCGCAGCACCTTCGCCGCAGTCTGGGCCGCTTGGCTACCGCTGGCAGGCTCGGCAGCGGCTTTTTTTAAGCTATCAAACGTCACTGGCTTACCGGCCATACGCAGCTTATCCGACGCCGTCACTGCTGGTGGAATAGAAAGCCACATCACGATATAGATGAGCAGCGCCGTCCCAAACGTCATAAAAGGTGAGACGATTGCCAGGAGACGAATCCACAGTGGGCTAATTCCAAAGTATGCCGCTACCCCAGCACACACCCCACCGATCAACGCATGATCTGTATCGCGCATCAGCTGCTTGGGTGCCCCGTCCGCCAGAGCCGCCTCAGCCGCATCTCGCAGCGCAGCATCGTCGTCTCCTGCCTCGGCTTCACTGGCAAACTCTCGAGGTTCACCCATCTGACTGCGCAGCGCTGTGACATCCTCAGCAGTCACCACACCATCGCGCGTCACACCGCGCTCGGCCAGCAGCTCGACCATCCGCGCTTCGATCTCGCGCATTGCTTCTGGCTCGGCATGCATCCGCTGCTGAATCGACGTCAGATACGCTCCCAGTGCGTGTTTTGCCTCAACCTCAACACGAAATGGCGTCTTGGCGAGGTGGATGTTGGTAATTTCCTTCATGACATGTCCTCCTTACAACTTCTCTATTGTACTACTTAGTGCCGCAATATTGTGTTTGAGCTGCTTGGTTACCTCTGCGCCAAATGGTGTGGCCGTGTAATATTTGCGTGGTGGCCCTTGCTCACTTTCTTTCCACTCGTGTTGCAAGAGCCCATCCTTTTGCAAGCGACTCAGTAATGGGTAGATCGTCCCCTCCACCACCATCAGGTCAGCCTGACGGAGCTGCTGGATGATCTCGCTGGTGTAGCGTGGCTCCTTGGCACACACCACCAGCACGCAGTACGATAAGAAGCCTTTGCGCAGCTGTGTCGTCAGCGCCTCGGCATAGTCAGTTGCATTCATCAGTGTCCCCCTGGGATGTTATGGCGTGTGACACGCCCGTCTTTGATCACCACTTGGTAGTCACATTGCTTAGCCAGATCCGCATCGTGCGTCACAATAATCAGCGTTGTGCCGTGCTCGCGCTGCTGGCGAAAGAGCAGCTCCTCGATCTGGGTACCCGTCTCGCTATCCAGGTTGCCAGTTGGCTCATCAGCAAATAGGATCTTCGGCTCGCCCACGATTGCTCGGGCAATCGCCAGGCGCTGCTTCTGCCCGCCGGACAGATCCTTAGCCTTGTTGTGCTTTTTGCTGGCCAGGCCGACCGCCTCGAGCGCTTGGTTCACCTTAGCACTGCGCTGCGCCCGTGGCACACCAGCGATCTCCAGCGGTAGCATCACGTTGCTCACCACGCTATCGTTACCCTCGACAAAGAAACTCTGGAAGATGAAGCTAATCGTCCGTGCCCGGAAGGCATCAACCTGCCGTGGCTTCATCTGCAGGATATCTCGCCCGCCGATCACCACCTGCCCTGTCTGCGGCCGGTCGAGGCCAGAGATAGCATGCATCAAGGTGGACTTACCCGAGCCGGATTTGCCGAGGATGGCTACGCTCGCGCCTCCAGGGATGGTGAGGTTGATGTCATTGAGTGCCTTAAATTGGTTGTGCTTTTTGCCATAGGTTTTGGTAATATGCCGTAGTTCAATCATGTCCTTCTCCTTATTCTATTCTGTCCTTAATGCCTCGATTGGGTCAAGCTTGGTTGCCTTGCGGCTTGGTAAGTAGCTGGCAATAATGCCGAGGATGGCCAGTAGTGCCACGAGGGCGACCATCTGCCAGGCTTCGGGTAGAAGCAGCTGCATACCCTCCTCAAACTTGAGCTTCTCAACGATCCACGGGTTGAGCAGGCTCAGCAGGCTGGCCCCGCCCGCGCCAATCGCACCACCGATGACACCGATCAACGCAGCCTCGTAGCGAAAGAGCTTACCAACATCACGGCTACGCATCCCCAGCGCCTTCATCAGGCCAATCTGCTGCGTTCGCTCCAGCACCGAGATGTACATGGTGTTAATGATCCCAAACATACTGGCCAGCAACGCGAGAGCACCAAAGGCGAGCAGAGCATACTGTGCCCCATTGATGAGACTGAGCATACCTTCCTTCGCTTCAGTGAAGGTCTGGGCTTGGTAGGTACCACCACCGAGCTTGATGACTGCGTCTTTCACAGCAGCAGCATGATCATCACTATCTGCTCGTATCACGACGCTTGGGTACTGGTTAGCCGCGCCAGGGGCTTTGGTCTTTTGGTTGATGAGCAGTGCATCATCGGTCGCAATCGTCACACCAGGCTGGTAGCCAATTGAGGCCATACCGGCTGTTTCGACCGCCACAATAGTCAGCTGGGCATCATGCGTCCCGCCTGGCCCCTGAGCATGAAGCGTAACCGTCTTGCCAACCGCATCCTGGGCCGAGTCAAAGCCAAAGTCGGCCAGATATTCCTTGGCAAGGATGGCTTGGCCAGGCACGAGGTCTGTACCGTCATCAGTTTTCGTCAATTCACCAGCCACAATCTTCGATGATTTGCCCTCGTTCTTGACGTTAATCGAGGCAATCAGCCGCTTGTGGTTAGCTGGGCTCTCTACGTAGCGCACCACTTGGGTCACATTCGCGTACGGCCGCACCGTCTTGACGTGATCCAGCTTGCTGAGCTTGGCGACATCATCATCGCTCAGTACGAGGGTGCCGCTCTCATTCACCGCCTTATTTTTGCCGTATTCAGGCAACTTCTTCTCGTTACGGGCGTGCGTCACATACACCGTTGAGGCACTACCGGCACTATCAATTATCGAGGTCAAGAAAGCCCGGCCGCCATTGCCCAGCATCAGCGCCAGACCAATTGTAAATGCTCCCACCGACATCGCCAGTGCTGTTAGTGCTGTGCGAGCCTTGGCTTGGCGCAGGTTACGCCCCGCTCGCTTGATTATATCGATTCTCCTCATTCGATACTCCTTACTATATTATTGTTATTGCCTGGTACTATGCTATACAAGGTATATTGAAATGTCAAGTAGTTTGAGAAATAAAGTACTGGTTATATCATACTTACCACAGACAATGCCATCAAAAATAGACACCAGCGCTCTTTTGCACCAGTGTCTATCTGTTTCTCTCCTCGCGGTATCCTACGATACAATAATCGTCCCTTGCTCACCGGCCACAGCAGCTGCGGCATGCTCTAGGTTAGCAATGATAGCGCGCCGACCAGGCTTTGCCACGAAATTGAGCGCGGCCTGCACCTTCGGTAGCATACTACCCGACGCAAACTGCCCCTGCTCGGCATAAGCGTGCATCTCCTGGCTGGTCGTTCGGCCAATCGCATGGGCCTGCGGCGTACCATAGTCGACCATTGCGTTATCGATGGCCGTAAGAATCACCAAAGCTTCAGCATCAATCGCATCAGCCACCACCGCAGCGGTAAAGTCCTTATCAATCACCGCCTCGACCCCGGCCATACCCTGCGCCTCATTCTCAACCACCGGAATCCCGCCGCCACCCGCTGTCACGACGGTCAAGCCAGCATCAAGCAGGGCACGCACCGCGCCTTCTTCGACTACGCGCTGCGGCCGAGGTGATGGCACGACGCGGCGCCAGCCTCGCCCCGCATCTTCTTTAAAGACGAAATCACGCCCCGCCGCCGACTGCTGCGCCTCAGCCTCGGAGGCATAAAAGACCCCGATTGGCTTGGTAGGATTTGCAAACGCCGGGTCACCCGCATCAACTACCGTTTGCGTCACCATCGTCACCGCGTGGTTTGGCATACCACGACGGGCAAACTCATTCGTCAGCGCCTGCTGTAGCCAGTAGCCGATCTCCCCTTGGCTCATCGCGCCGCACGTATCAAGCGGCATCGTTGGCACCTCAGGGGTATTAATCGCCTCCTCATGGAGGACAATATTCCCCACCTGTGGCCCATTGCCGTGAACGATCACCAGCCGATGCCCAGCCGCAATCAGCGGCACCAGCTGGGCCGCCGTCTCGCTCGCCACTCGCTGCTGCGCAGCTGCACTTGCTTCACCTTGTCTTTGGAGGGCGTTCCCGCCCAATGCAATCACAATTGTACTCATCTTAAAACCTCAACGACATGCAGGTCAAACTGCCGGTTATTTTTTCAAATTCACTCGTATCGATTAGTTCCACGCGGTAGCCACAGTCACGGATCTGCTGCTCAATCTTGGGAAAGCCCTGCGGCACAATCACTGTGCCATTAATCCACAAGCTATTCACCGCATAGTACTCATCGTCATCTACCACCAGCTTGTTAAATGCTGCAAAGGCTGGGTGGTGCTCATAGGCCTTGGCAACGATCAGGTTATTATTGTCTAAGTAGACCACATCATCCTTCAGGTGCAGAATCCCTGTCACCTCAACCGTCTCGGCCGTCATGCCGTAGCGTTCAAGGATAGCAGTAATCTGCTCGGCCGCCGCCTGGTTGGTGCGGTGGCTCAGACCAATATAGTAGTGGTCACCCACCATCATAATATCGCCGGGATCGACGGTGCCCGGTGCCTCGACCTGCTCGATAATATCATAATGCTGGCTGAGCGCCTGGCGCAAATCGGGCAAGCTCGCCTCGCCACGCCGACTTACTGCTCCAGGCCGCGACAAAATCGCTACCCCATGCGGCGTACACAGAGCATTATCCTCAATAAAGACACTATCCGGATACTCCTCATTGGGCTCCAAGACCGTCACCTCAAGACCACACTGGCGGAGCAGCGCAACGTACTGGTCGTACTGCTGCATTGCCCGCTCATAGTCTGGCTTACCCTTTTCCGGCGTCTGGCTAATGCCGTTGATCAAGCTACGGCTTGGCCGGCGGGTAATCGCATAGTGAAACATCGCACTCCTTTCTCTTATTATCAATGCGGTGCGCCCTATTCTTGGCGCACCGCATGGCTCCTCATTAGTTAAACAGCTTCGGCATCGTAATACCAAGTGTCTTATCCAGCCCGCCAGTCAGCAGCTGGAACAGCGCATAAGCCAGCGCCAGCAGCAGTGCCGCGACAAGCAGCCACTCAAGCGCCGTAAATGGCTTCTTGCCCTGCTGCTTACGCATCAGGCCATAGACCACAATACCCGGCACATACAAGAATACCGTCACCAGCAGGTTCTCCACCCCGGCGGCATAGACTAGCCAGACGCTATAGACACTAGCCATCACACCAATCAAGATATTGGCCGCTCGGCCCTTTGTCTCTGGCTTCTCCAGAGCCGAGTATTTCAGCTGGTAAAAGGCCGTCAAGGCATAGGGCACGAGAATTGCCGATGTTGCAATTGCAATACCAATGTTATACACCGAGCCACTTGTCAGTGGTATCGTTAGGATAAAGAGCTGCACCAAGGCGTTGGTTACCAACAACGAGTTCTTTGGCACACCAACCTTGTTCTCTTTCGCAAAGAATGTTGGAAAGGTACCAGCCTTTGCCGCTTGGTAGGGCAGCTCAGCCGCAAACATCGTCCATGCCAGCCAGCCACCGAGCACCGCAATGATTAAGCCACTATTGACCAGCCAGGCACCCCACGGCCCAACTACCTTCTCAAGCAAGAGTGCCATCGCTGGGTCTTTGAGACCAGCCAGCTCTGGCTGCATTGCCACGCCAAAGGCCAGAACAGTCATCAAGACATAGAGCGCAAGCACGGCAGCAAAGCCAATGAAGGTCGCCTTGACGACATCACTGCGCTGCTTAGCTCGGCCCGAGAACACAACCGCACCCTCGATACCAATGAACACCCAGACGGTAACGATCATCATACTCTGCACCTGGCTGAGCACCGACCCAAGACTGAAATTACTGCCAGCCAGGCCCCAGAGATCCTTCGAGAAGATATTAAGCTTAAAGGCAGCAATAATCGCCACAAGGAAGACCATCAGCGGGACGATCTTGGCAATCGTGATGAGCAAGTTCACTGCACTCGCCGTGCGCACACCTCTGAGAATCAGGCAGTGCACGCCCCAGAGCAAAATCGACATACCAATCGCCGAGGCCCAGTTTTGGCCGTCAGCAAACAGCTGCGGGAAGAAATAGCCAAGTGCCGAAAAGGCCGTTACAGCATAAGCGATGTTACCAATCCAGGCCGAGATCCAATAACCCCAAGCCGAGTTGAACCCAACATATTTGCCAAACCCTGCCTCGGCATAGCTATAGATACCGGCGTCAAGGTCGGGACGCTTCTCGGCAAGGTTACGAAAACTCAGGACAAGGAAGACCATCCCCACCCCAGTGACAAGCCAGGCAATGATCGTTGCCAGTGGTCCAGCCGATTCTGCAGTATTACGGACAAGATTGAAGATACCAGCCCCAATCATGCTACCGATAACAAGCCCGGTGAGTGATCGCCACCCCAGCTTGCTCTCTTGTTGTGTTTGTTGTGTTGTCATACGTGAGGCCCCCTACGCCTCAGTTACTTGTTATAACGTCAGTGCCATCACTGCCTTAATCGTGTGCATGCGGTTCTCCGCTTCGTCGAAGACCACACTGTGCTCACTCCGGAACACCTCGTCTGTCACTTCCATACTCTCAAGGCCGTAGTCTTGGTAGATCTTCAGCCCCGTCTCGGTGTTGAGATCGTGGAAGGCTGGCAAGCAGTGCAAGAACTTAACGTGTGGATTGTGCGTCTCATCAAGCATCGCGCGGTTCACCTGGTACGGCTTAAGTAAAGCAATCCGCTCAGCGAACTGCGCCTCCTCACCCATCGACACCCACACGTCGGTGTAGATCGCGTCTGCTCCCTCCAGAGCCGTGGCGCGATCATCCGTCACGGTAATCTGCGCACCAGTCTCGGCAGCAATCGCCCGAGCGAGATCAACCAGCTCACTGCTCGGGTGCAGCTCAGCTGGCGCTAAGATGCGGAAGTCAACGCCCATCTTGGCCGAGCCAATCATCAGGCTATTGGCCATATTGTTGCGCCCATCACCGACAAAAACCAGCTTTGTGCCAGCCAGCGGCCCAATGTGCTCCTCAAGCGTCATAAAGTCAGCCAAAATCTGCGTCGGGTGGAACTGGTCGGTCAGGCCATTCCACACTGGTACGCCAGCGTGCTTGGCCAGGTCTTCCACTGTCGAGTGCTTAAAGCCACGGAACTCAATCCCATCAAACATCCGACCCAGCACCTTTGCGGTATCCTCAACCGACTCCTTTTTACCCAGCTGGATGTCATCCTTGCCAAGAAACTCCGGCGCAACACCAAGGTCATTGGCCGCCACCGTAAAGGCACAGCGTGTACGGGTCGAATTCTTCTCAAACAAGAGGGCGACCTGCTTACCCTCGTGCAAGCGGTGCGGCACGCCCTCGCGCTTAAGCTTCTTGAGCTCGTGCGCGGTGTCGAGCATCTGCCGGATTTCCTCTGACGAAAAGTCCTTGAGGGCTAGGAATGAGCGGTTTTTTAGATTGGTTGGTAGGTTCATTTACACATCCTCTCGTATTAATGGCATACTCATGCAGCGTGGCCCGCCACGGCCCCGGCCAAGCTCCGAGCCAGTAATCTCCAGCACTTCGACGCCTGCCTCACGCAGTTTTTGGTTGGTGACGTAGTTGCGGTCGTAGGTGACCACCACCCCAGGAGCAATCGCCAAGGTATTGCTCCCGTCATTCCACTGCTCGCGCGCTGCAGCGATATCATCACCGCCACCGCATTCGATCAAGGTAATCGACGGCACGCCAAGGGCTTGGCTCAGCACCTGCTCAAGATTATGTTCTTTGGTAATGGTTGGGTAGGCCTGCCCATCTGTCTTATGCAAGACGAAGATATTCATCCGCCCCTCAAAACCTCGAATCTCAGGGTGAATAGTAAATTTGTCATGGTCAATCATCGTAAAGACGGTATCCAGGTGCATAAAGGCGTGACTCTTGGGGATCTCAAGCGCAATCACCGTGTCAAAATTCGACTCAGCAAAGAGCTTCGTCGCCATCAGCTCAATCGCCTCTGGTGAGGTGCGCTCACTAATACCAATCGCCATCGTGTGGTTATTAAGCACCAGCTCATCACCGCCCTCAATCGAGAATGGTTGGCTGCGACCATACCAAACCGGTACGTTTTTGCCAGCAAAGCGTGGATGGAAGTCGATAATATAGCGCATAAAGAGCGACTCACGCCGCCGAGCTGGCCAATGCATCTTGTTGATCGTCAAACCTTGGCCAATCGCCGCTGCTGGGTCGCGCGTAAAGTAGAGGTTTGGCATTGGGTCAAGATAAAACGGATATTGCTCATGCGCCACCATTGTGTGGAGTTGCTGCTGCTCAGGCGGCAGGCTAATCTCATCTTTGCGCACCCCCGCCATCAGCTTGCGCACCATCTGGCGCGGCTCCATGCTCAGCAAATACTCAGCGAGTGTTCGCGATGCCCGTTGGTTGTCTTGTTTTGACGCCACCAGCATCTCAACAACAAATTGCCGCCGCACCGCTTCGTCAGCGAGTGCCTCGGCGGCAAGTTCATCCAAGTACAACACTTCGACCCCACGCGAGCGGAGCAACTCCGCAAAGCGGTCATGCTCCTGCTGCGCAACCTTGAGATACGGAATATCGTCAAACAATAGGCGCTGCAAATGTTCTGGCGTGAGATGCTCGAGCTCCTCACCCGGCCGATGCAAGAGCACTGTCTTCAACCGGCCAATCTCTGATGTAATATGAATTGGATCGTCCACCTTTTCCCCCTGTGTGGCTTATAGTTGATGCTTTCATTGTAGCATGTTCTGAGGTAAGTGCAATGGATAACAGGTGTCACATTGGCTCAAACAAGCTATGTTGACACCACCCACTGTCATGCCCTATACTAAAAATATCACCATGGCCAGACAAGCCTAAGGTTTCGACCGACCGCTGTTTCTGGCCTTTTGTATGCTAGTTTGTCTCGAGCATTACCAATGATATTAATATATCCGCGGCATATTCTGTTCGTACTTTATGCTGGAGTATCACAAAACAAGCATGCAGCGGCACCTTACCAATCACTCTATCGGCTACTACTACACCGCTCGAGTCATAACCGCCAAGCTCGCCTCCACCCGGCAGCAATATGCAGGGTGCGCCTGCAACCACGCATCGGCCGCCCGGGCTGCACCAGGCAGCGCTTCATTGGCATAATCATCCACCACCAGCACTGCATCAGGAGTCAGCTTCGGCGTCACGAGCCGGAGTGAGTCCATAATCGACTGGTAATAGTCGCCATCGAGAAAGGCAAACATAATATCCTCCGGCACATCGTGCGGCGTAAGCTCAGCAAACCAGCCCTTATGCACCACTGGTGGGCACAGCCCGGCTTTCTTAAACTGCTGGAGAAACCCCTTGCGCGTTGCAGCAAGCTCCCCTGCCACAAACTGCTCACCAGCTGCGCTCGCATCCTGCGCCGTCTTCTCTGGCAAACCAGCAAATGAATCATAGACGTGAAAGACTCCCGCATGCTGATACGCATCAAGCAAGCGCCGAATAAACAAACTCGTCGTCCCCACATAGCAGCCAAATTCAACAACCGACCCCCGACAGCCAGCTCTCAGAAGCCGCTCGAGCTCACGCAGCAAAACCCGCAGCTCACGCTCATCCACTTGGTCGGAGATGATTGGATAGGCGCGAAGAAGTTGGTCGGTAATCATTATTGGCCCACTATAGCAAATAATTGCTTACGATGCTATTGCCTGGCTTATTTTGGTGCTTTCTCCCGTACATATCCCCATTTGTATGCCATTTGATCGAAATTATTCTGGCGAGCATGACCAGTATACGGTATACTATAACCATGAAAGTCACCAGCCCCGCCTTCAAAAACAACGCCAAAATACCAAAGATCTATTCGCGCTTCGGCGGCAACCAGCGACCACCTCTCGCCATCAGCGACGTCCCTGATGGTACCCAGAGCCTCGCCGTCGTGTGCTATAGCCCTGACGCACCCTTCATTGGCGGCTTCTACCACTGGATTGTTTGGAACCTCCCACCCACTACCACAGAAATTGGCAGTGACTACCTCCCTCACGGCGCCGTCGAAGGCACTACTACCTGGGGTAAGCCAGGCTGGGGTGGCCCGCACCCCGCCTTTGGGACGCATCGCTATCAATTCTTTGTCTATGCGCTCAATACCGTGCTCGACCTCCCCGCCAAAACACGCCCTAAGAAATTCTCCAAAGCAATCGCCCCACACATCATCGAGCGCACCATGCTGACAGGGAAATTTGGCGCGTTGGATATATTTGATTTGCGGTAAGATCGGTAGGGTACTCGCACCCCATTGGTTTCAAGCTCATCTACTCTTATCCACTGCTTCTTTGGGTGACACTATACGTCTACATAAAGTATGTCATTCAGTTTATTCATCACACACCGTCAAAGTATTGCGGCGGCACATCACCATCGTGAGAAGACACACTCCGCATACCGCTAATCGCTATTGCTTTTGGTTTACCTGCTGCATCAAACTCGTAGGTGATATCCTCACCATAGTAATTAAAATGGCTACCACGTACAATACGTAATGTTGTATCATCAACAACTTTTAGTGATTCTGCTGCCGCAAACGGCTGCCATGTATTTGGGTTGATAAGCTGCAGCCCGTGGCGCGTCGCGACGATTTGGTATATATTGTACTGATTGGCAAAGCGCCCTTCAAAGCGACAAAGATCCGCACACACCTGTTGCTCATCACCAAGCGCATCAATGATAGACAGAATCGAGCGTACCATATCATCTGGTGCGGCATCTCGTGCATTCGCCATTACAGACACAACCACATGGTCGCGCGTGCGAAGCCACGTCCGGCTGACAAAACCAGGAAAGCGACCACTGTGGCCAATGAGCGCAGTACCATCAGTACATTGCTCGACATTCACACCCAGGCCATAGGCCATTGCTGTATTTGGTGCGTTGGTGTAGCCCCAGGCGCGGCGCTGCATCTCGCGCTTGGTCGCATCGCTAAGCAACTTACCCGAACCAACCCGCAATGCAGCCACAAAGCGAGCGAGATCATGAGCAGTTGTACAAAAGCCAGCCGCTGGCTGCAGTGCCCCTGTCGCAAGATGTGGGTAAGCCCGTCGCTGCTGGGCTAGCGTCATACGGCTATAGCCAGTTGCCATAGATAAATTAGGAGAATATTCTGGCACAGTATGCGACAAGCCAAGCGGCTGGATGATGTGCTCTGTCACGTACTCGGCATACGACTGACCACTCACCTGTGCAATCACCTGTCCAAGCAGAGCAAACCCAAAGTTCGAATATTTAAACTCTGTATTTGGCTCACACACCAGACGGGTCTGCATTATCTGCTGCTGCAATGTCGCATAATCAGGAAAGGCTGCTTCTCCCTGCCAAAATCCCGCCGCTACCCCATCGCGAATCACACCGGCTGAATGACTCAGCAGTTGCCGCAATGTAATAGTTTGCCAGCGGGTATCGGGGTGTTCAGCCAGCCATGGCAGGTATGTCGTAATGGTATCATCGATCCGCAACAACCCCTGCTCTTGCAGCTGCAGTAGTGCTGTCGCAGTAAACATCTTGGAGTGTGATGCTGCGCGCAGTAGATGGTTCGTCGTGAGCGGTGTGGCAGTCGCTTGGTCGGCAACACCATAGGCGCGATGAAATACAACCTCATCTTGCTGGGCAATTGCGACCGTAAAGCCTGGCCACGAGAGCCACTTGCTCCGCAGCGTCAGCCATGAGTCAATAAATCGAATTGTTCGCTCGGGTAGTTCCATGCTCATACTACCGAGTATAGCATGAGGAGCTATCTCATATTACACCTTTTCTGCAAACTGGCTCTGGTACAATTCCGCATAAAAGCCATTCTGGGCGAGTAGCTCGTCATGCGTGCCCTGCTCAATAACATTACCATCCTTCATCACAAGGATGAGATCGGCGTCACGAATCGTGCTCAGGCGATGAGCAATAACAAAGCTCGTCTTGTGCTGCATCAGTGTATCCATCGCCTGCTGGATCAGCACCTCAGTGCGGGTATCGACCGAGCTGGTCGCTTCATCTAAGATAAGCATCGGCGTCTTGGCAAGCATAGCGCGGGCAATTGTCAGCAGCTGTTTCTCCCCTTGCGAGATATTAGTTGCCGCTTCGTCAAGCACCATATCATAGCCACCCGGCAGCGACCGGACAAAATGGTCGACATGCGCATCACGCGCCACCGCCAGTAGCTCAGCTTCACTTGCCTCAGGATTACCATAGCGCAGATTGTCACGGATCGTCCCATGGAAAAGCCACGTATCTTGCAGCACCATACCAAAGAGCTGCCGGACACTGCTACGCGTCATCTGGGCAATATCCACCCCATCGATCAGGATCTGGCCACTATCAATATCATAAAATCGCATTAACAGATTAACCAGCGTTGTCTTGCCCGCACCCGTTGGCCCAACAATCGCCACCCGCTGGCCAGGGCGAATATGAGCCGAAAGGTGCTTAATAACTGGCGTCTTTGTATCGTAGCCAAAAACAACATCGCGAAATTCCACTTCGCCGCGCACCACTGGCAGCGTCGTAGCAGGCACCGGGTCGGGCGCTTCGGCTGGTTCCTCAAGAAATTCAAAGACCCGCTCAGCCGCAGCCGCCGTCGATTGCACCACATTGGCAATATTCGCCGTTTGGGCAATTGGCTGATTGAACTGCTGCATATATTGGATGAAGGCCTGAATATCGCCAATCTTAATCCGCCCCTCGATTGCCAGCCATCCACCAAGCACCGCCACGCCAACATAACCAATATTCCCCACCACATTCATCACTGGATACATCAAGCCAGAGAGGAACTGCGACTGCCACGCGCTCGAGAAAAGCCGCTGGTTAATCTGCCGAAACGTCTTCAGCGAACGCTCCTGCCCGCGAAAAGCACGCATCACCTGGTGGCCAGCATACATCTCTTCAATATGACCATTGAGCTCGCCTAGCTCATCTTGCTGGCGGATAAACTGCGTCTGTGAGCGCTTGGTAATCACAACAATCAACCCCATCGACAGCGGCACAACCAAGAGCGCCACCACCGTCAGCAGCCAACTAATCGACAGCATCATCCCTAAAATCCCGATCAGCATCACCACCGCACTCATCATTTGCGACAGGCTTTGGGTGAGCGTTTGGCTCACCGTATCGACATCGTTGGTAATGCGGCTAAGGACTTCGCCATGGGTTTGTGTGTCGAAGTAGCGCAGCGGCAAGCGATTGATCTTCTCTGAGATATCCCGGCGCAGCTGGTACGTCAGCTTCTGGGTAATATTCGTCATCAGCCAGGCTTGCCCATAGCGACACAGCGCACTAATCACATAGAGTCCCACTAGCCAGAGGATAATCTGCAAAATCGCATCGTAGTGGAAGGTGGGGCGCGTGCTGAGGTCAAGCGTCTTGGCGGCTTCTTGAGCCGAGGCAGGTAGCGCCTGCGCCAGCTGCTTACCTTGGGGCGATGCCATAAATTGCTCACCCGTCATGCCCGCAGGGATCGCTGCGCCAGCAGGAAGCTTCTCATGGATAGCGTCGTAGGTACGCAGGCGCGTGTAGTCATCGACAATCTGGTTGGTCGCGTTGCCGAGCAGCTTGGGGCTAATGATCGCAAACAGTGTACTGACAATCGTCAAACCAATCACCAGCATCAGCTGCCAACGAAAGGCGCGCAGATACCGCAGTAGCGTACGCACCGTCCCGCGGAAGTCCTTAGCCCTCTCCGTACCACCACCAGCGACTGGCCCACCCATTGGGCCGCGGCGCACCCCTGATGAGCGCGACTTTAGAGATGACTGCTGGCTCATCGCACCCCTCCTTGCCTAGCAGTGCTTGGCGGCATAGGCTGCTCAAGCGCAGCTAGTTCTTGCTCGCTTAGCTGAGACGCAGCAATCTCTTGGTATACTGCACAGGTTTTCATCAGCTCCTGGTGCCGCCCTCGGCCAACGATCTTCCCTTCATCTAGCACAATAATGTTATCTGCTTTGGCAATTGTATGGATTCGCTGCCCGACGATCAGCACCGTCTTACCCGCCAGCTCTTGCGTGAGGCGGTGGCGCAGCGCAGCATCCGTCCGCGCGTCAAGTGCCGAGAACGAATCATCAAAGATATACACCTGGGGCTGCGCGGCCAACGCCCGGGCGATCGCTAGGCGCTGGCGCTGCCCACCCGAGACATTGGTGCCGCCTTGCGCGACTTCGCTCGCCATGCCATCATCAAGCTGGGCAATAAAGTCGCTCGCCTGGGCCACCTCTGCCGCATGAGCAATCGCCGCCTCATCGGCCTCAGGCGCACCATAGGCAATATTACTGGCAATACTCCCCCGAAATAGCACACCCTTTTGTGGGACATAGCCAATCTGGCTAGCTAAGTCAGTCAGCCTGAGGTGACGGATATCTACCCCATCAAGCAAAATCTGCCCGGCTGACACATCATAAAACCGCGGAATCAAATTGACCAATGTCGACTTGCCCGAGCCCGTACTGCCAATAAACGCCGTCGTCTGGCCAGGCTCCGCCACAAAGCTAATATTACTGAGCACCGGCTCATCTGCCCCTGGATAAGCAAAGGTAACATTGCGAAATTCAATCCGCCCCATGCCACCCGGCGCGAGTGGCCGAGGCCTAGCTGGGTCAGTGATCGATGGCTTAGTATCGAGCACCTCTGCCACTCGCCGCACCGACACAGCCGCGCGCGGTGCCATAATAAACACCATCGAAATCATCAAGAACGACATAATCACCTGCAAAGCATATTGCAAAAAGGCCATCATATTGCCAATTGCGAGGCGCCCATCACCAATCGCCAGCGCGCCATACCACACCACCGCCACGCTCGCAAGATTCATGACTAGCATCATCACTGGCTCCATCACCATCATCAGACGATTGACTACCAAATTGAGTCTGGTCAGCTCATGGTTGACGGTATCAAATTTTGCTTCTTCGACTGCCTCGGTATGAAAAGCACGCACGACGCGCAGACCCGTCAAGTTCTCGCGGGCGACTAAGTTCAGCGTGTCCACCACGCTCTGCAAGCGCTGAAAGCGAGGCATCGCCGCAATAAACAAGCCAATGATGACCACCAAAAGCACGGCAACCGCCAGGGCAATAATCCAGCTCAGACTCGGTGCATTAGCCAGCGCCTTGTGCAGGCCAGCCACGGCCATAATTGGTGCCATCAAGGCAATGCGCAGCAGCATAATCGCCGTCGATTGAATCTGCTGAATATCATTCGTTGAGCGGGTTATAAGCGACGCTGTCGAGAAACGGTTAAAGTCCGCCACAGCATAATCCTCCACCCGGGCAAACACCTGGTCGCGCAGCTGTTGACTGAGGCCTGTCGCAATCCGCGTCGCAAAGAAAACCGAGACAATCGTCCCCACTGCACCCGCCAGCGTTACCACAATCATCTGCCAGCCATTATGCCACAGAACGGCCATATCTGCGCCAACAATACCCTTGTTAATAATCGCCGCCATAAAGTCTGGCAAACTCAGCGTTGCCATCACTGAGCCATACGTTGCAGCAACCAGCAGCCCTAGCTGCCACCAATATCCCCGGAGTAGCCGCCAGATATACGTCATGTTCGCTCCACCTGATGAGCCTGAGCCACTTTATCAATCAGCTGGCCAAGCTGCGCCACCTCAGCATCGCTCAGCACCGCAAAGAGGTCAGCAACAGCCTCCGTCATATACTGCTGGAAGTGATCGGTCATCAGCTGGCTCTGTGTCGTCAACTGCAGACGCACCACTCGTCGATCGTGCGGATCAAGCGTGCGCCGAACAAGCTTTTTTGCCACCAGCACGTCAAGAATCTGCGTTGCTGCGCCCTTAGAAACACCCAGCTTTGCTGCGACATCACCCATCGTCTCGATGGCACCACGATGCAGCAGGCTCAGCACGTGCCAGTGGACTGGCGTCAAACCAAACTGCTGATCGGTCTGGCGCGTAGCATGGGCCAGGCGCTGCTTGAACTGAAACACGCAGCTCGTAATATGCTCAATCCATTCTTGGCGCTGCGACTGCGCGTCTGGAGTTACTTCTATCGTCATGCTCTAATAGTTTATTGTCTAAACTATGTATTGTCAACGCCGCGCGATGCGCCGGCGACGCCTGGCAAACACTGCCGCGCCAACTCCACCCAGCACAACCAGCACCGCGCCGCCATAATAGAGCAGCGGCACATTATCACCAGCCGCTGCCAATGCGCCCTCGTGCTGCGGCTGGCTTGGCTGTGACTGCTCAGCCTGCGAGATATGCATCACCTTTGGTGGCAGCGTGGTATTCTGTGACTGATTTGACTGCGACTGAGTCGACGATGGCGCAGCGCTGCCATGCAGCGTGTAATCAAGCTGCCGTAGTAACGCATCATTACTTTGCGGGTCGGAGAGATAACGCCACACAATAATCCCTTGCAGGTTATGCTGCTGGACATATTCTGCCTTATACTTCATCGACTCCGCATCGTCGTAGCTAATAAACTCACGCCGCGCAGCATTATAGAGATACGGCGCTTTGCTTGCGTCATCCCAGTAACGAGTATAGCCATTCTTATTAATGCACTCTCGCTCGAGCCGGTCATACGTGGTGTGGTACTCGCCAGCCTTTTGAGTGTCCCCCACAGGCTGGTGCAGCCCATGATTCACCTCAGGAACCGAGCTAAACCGCCGGCTATACCACCCCGCCCCAATCATTAATTTGTTTGTTGGCGCACCATGGGCTTGGTAGTGCTGCACTGCCGAGTTGGCACTCTGGTCGAGCGGGTCATCCGGCGCGGTATAGAGCCCAGCATGGTGCCCAGCGTGCGTCTTGAACGAACCAAACCCCCGCATGTCATACGTCATGATCGCAATCTGGTCAAGATACTGCTGGTACTCAGCAAACTTATTTTGCTCAGCATACCACTTGGCTGGTGCACCAGTCATCGAAATACTCGGCTGACGTCCGCTGGTGGTCGTTGCCGCGCGCAATTCGCGTAAAAGAGCAATCAAATCAGCCTGCTGACTCCCCTTTGGAAACTCCCAGTCGATATCCACCCCATCTAACTGATGAGCCTGCAGCGCCTCCTTGACAGAGCTCACAAAGGCCTGCCGAGTGCTTGCCTGGCGCACCATCGCATCGAACTCACTTCGCGCAGCATCATTACCACCACCGATTGAGAGAATAAGGGAGATCCGCGGATTAACCGCCCGGATCCGCTGCAGCGTAGCCGCCTGCCTAAGGTGCGGCAACGTATCAAGCGTTAGATGTCCATCGGCCGCAATACGCCCAAAATGAACAATAAGCCGATCGATCATCTTGAGATGGTCGTCGGTCACCTTTGGGAGATTATCGTCACTGACATAGACCGAGATTGTCTTCCGCTCTGCAGCCTGAGCTGGCACCGGCGCCATCAGCTGGCATCCGACTGCTATCATCATGACGCTAAGTACACTTTTCACCATTGCCGTCCGCATATCGCCTCCTTGCTTTTGCTACCTGTCTCTTTCTAGTCTATATCGTTTGCCAGAATAGGTAAAGTGTGAGGTGGTATAGATTACTCATCATCAGTGGTTGGCGTGTGACGCGTTGGCCAGTACCGATCAAGTACTGCATAGGGCAGCTGCTTATACCGATACCATAGCACGATCGTGACAAGCAGCGTCATCAATGACACAAACGGCAGATGCACCATCGACAGCACCGCAATATAGAGCAGCCGCACTGCATAGAATACCACGCGGTGGAACCACCCCCGAGGCCGATCATCCAGCGAAATACCCGTTAGCCAGCCACCGAGCGTCCGCCCCTGGGCCGCTAATGGGAGGATAGCATGCACGAGCGCAATAAAGCCATACGGAACGATCTGCGTCAGCATCTGCATCTGTTCAGTCCACTGCCGTGAATGCAATACATTGAAGAGTGTGAGCGCCACCATCACAATCGTTGAGCCAATCGCCACTCCAGTCATATCAACAACAAAGGCAACGATACGCCGCACAAGGCCAGGCTGGCGAATCATCGTTGCTCCACGCTCCGTATCGCGAAGATTTGGCAATAGCCAACCCAGCCAAAAGCCCAGCAGTGCCCCGCTCGTATTAAGCAGCAAGTCATCAACATCAAACAGCCGATAGCTACACGGATACACGCCAAACACCCCCGTGAGCTGCGTCAGCTCAATCACTACCGACGTCATCAGGCCAATCATCACCACTGTCCACCAGCGCACCCGATACATCGCCCGCAAAAACGCCCCCAGTGGCACAAAGAAAATAACATTAAGCACCACCTGTAGCAACGCCCGCACACCCTCGTGAGGAATCTCGAGGATTGACGCCAGTGGTGTAAGCTGCGGTTGGATATGGTGACTCCCGCAAAAGCGTGCCGCATTATCTGGCATCGGATAAAGCGTAAAGGCAGCCAACGCCAAGCCATAGAGCACCACCAAATACGTCATGACTACCCGGCCAAATGCCACCCGGCGAAAGCGAATATAGTGTACCAATAACAGTGGCAATGTCAACACAAGTGCAGCAAATGGCCACATCACAAGCGCCACCCGAAACGACGCGGTGAAATTTCCTAAGAATGAAAGCATACTGCGCGCTAGTATGACATAGACAGCGCAAGTCTGTCAATAACGGAGCTCGCGACTTACACCACCGTGCGGCGTAAGAGTTGTGCATTTGCTGCAACAATGATCGTCGAAAGCGACATCACCACCGCACCGATCGCGGGCGAAACAACCACCCCGACTGGTGCAAGCACTCCAGCCGCGAGGGGAAGCATCAGCACATTGTAGCCCGCTCCCCAGCAGAGGTTCTGCACCATTTTTCGGTACGTCGCCTGGGCCAGCGTGATCAGCCGGACAACCGCCTGCGGATCATCACCAACCAGCATAATCCCGGCTGACGCTGCGGCAACATCAGTCCCCGTCCCAATCGCGACACCACTCTCGGCCTGGG
>CAURVP010000021.1:0-21082 GCA_963528475.1 uncultured Candidatus Saccharibacteria bacterium
TGCAGCACTATTTTACATACAGACATCACGATACAACACGAGTCTCAACAATATTTTCATATAATTTTTATATCGCAACATACCCCATAAGAGCCGCTGGAATGTTACTGAAATAATTACACTTATCTTTATAACCCGAGGAGGTAACCGATGCACTACAGACTAACGATTTATGTTATAATATATTCATGAGCGAACAAGTTAAACAAACGATAGCACTTTACAATTATATTGACGAATCTCCTTACTTGTCTCAATCGCAAGCCGAAGATGCGAGAGAATACGCCAGGGTCGGCGAGTGGGCAATTTCACTAGAGCACATATGTCTCTGCGTTGCCTCTAACTTATCTAAGCAAAACAAACACTTGACAGAGACAGAGATTAAAACACTCGAGACTTTAGTTGCCATGGTAGAAGAAGATGAGGAGGACGCATTTAATCACGACTACTTTAAGATCGTAGTAGATCGATAGCAGCAAACAGCACAGCCCGAGAGAGCAGCTACTCATTCTAAGTAGCTGCTCTCTTTATAAAATTTCTATAGCTGTCTTCTTGACACCACCTCCATATACTGATATATTAATCTTTTGCGCCGACCCGCAGGAGATGGTACGTTTCCACCCAGAGTATTTGGAAGGAAGTGATTACCATGGCTCTGTTCATGGCTGTTCTCGCGACTATTGTTGGCCTTCTTGTTGCATTTTACGTCTTCATTTACACTACTGCGAATGTTGATGTTGATGATGAACACCTTGGAAGGCGTCTGCTCGCCAATCTTGCAAAGGCTATAGCGACGGTCACCGTAATGTACGTTGTTGCCAACTTCACCGTCTATCACTGGACGGGCAACAGCAAAATATCGGAAAGAGAAAAGGACATGACACTTGCTGAGGCTACGGCATTGTACGGCCTCAAGAGTGATACTGAGTATCCTTTTGATCTTGGCAATCGTATTGCTGGCACTGCCGGCAATATGACAACAGGAGGTGGTTACTTCTACCTCTATAGTAAGAGTAGCTGGTCACCAGCTTCGAGCCTCTCGGTTGGCTTCACAGCCAACGGAAAAAGTTATATATTCGAGATTCCAATGTCTCATATAACTTTTATTCAGTCTGAGACCGCTAAGCCTTCTATGAAAGTACACATAGGTTACCCCTGGCCCGCTGGTAAGTATACAATCCGCGATACCTACAGCGCTTGCAAGAAGCGTGTTCACTATGGCTGGTGGATGTGTGAAAACCACCACCTCAAGACAGAGACAACAGCCCGTGTGAATAGCGAGCTGCCCGCTCTCCTCCAGACGGTGTTTAGCAAGTCCAGCGACACTCACGTCACTATAACCCTTTCTCCCGAGCAGTATCAGCTGCTCCTCACGGGCGGAAACCCCGCTCCGTCATCTTGATCTATCGTTGAGCCTCACAGTATGTGCTCCGCTAGGTCGGTGGCGGAGCGCATACATTGCAATTATTCCTCCCCTCCGCCCGTATTTAGTGATATAATACTTCATGATGGAAGCAAGTTTTTTGACCCGCCACCCCAGGCTCAAGGATATCGGTGGCTTTGTAATTTTTGTGGTGTGCGTCATTGTTGGCACACTCCTTATCAATACCTTTGTATTTCGCAGCTTTAGCGTGACTGGCCCAAGCATGGAGCAGACGCTCTACACTGGCGACCGGCTGATTGTCAATCGCCTGCCAGTCACGATGGCGCATTTGCAAAATAACTCATACACACCCAAGCGGGGGCAAATTATCGTCTTTAAGAACCCACTCTACAGTCCAGGCAGCGAGGATATGAACCTCGTTAAGCGCGTCATTGCCTTTGCAGGCGAGCGTGTCACAGTCAAAGATGGGACGCTGACTGTCTATAACAAAGAACATCCACAAGGCTTTCACCCCGACGACAGCTGGGATGGCCCTGGCTCTCCCACCAGTGGCGACACAGAGGTGACGGTGCCCGAAGGATCGATTTTTGTAGCGGGCGACCACCGCCAAGGCAGCTACTCGCTCGACTCACGTAATGGCCTCGGCACCGTGCCACTCTATGATGTGATTGGCCCCGTCAGCCTGCGTCTCTGGCCGCTGACGAAAGTTCAAGGATTTCAGATATAGCATCTGATATCGTTCTGGCGACTTCTCTATCAATACTCTGAATATTTTAGAAATATGTTCATTATTACAGAGTAATTATTATTACGTATACCATCAGGCCTTCGCCAAAAATAAATAAACCTTCTACTCTAAGAAGGTTTATTGTATGTTACACTTTATTTCGCTACTTCTCGTCCTGTGTATGCTCAAGCAAACCAATGATCCGCTCGAAGTCATCGTCGCTCGTGAAGCGGATAACGATCTGCCCTGCCCCGCGGCGATTGCCACGAATCTGGACTGGTGCACTCAGCTGCTGTTCAAAGCGCTGGCTAGCAGCCGTATACTGCGGTGGCGGTGCTGGGCGCTGAGCCTTGGCGGTCTTTTGAGCAGAGTCACTTTCCTCGGTACGCTTAAGAATAGCCAGGTACTGCTCGATCCGCCGCGCGCTCCACTCTTCCTGAATAATCTTAGGCAAAATATCCGCAATCTGCGCTTCATCCAGGCTAATCAGCGGCCGGACTTGCCCCTCGCTCAGCTTGCCATCGACTACTGCTTGGCGCACTACCTCAGGCAAGCGCAAGAGGCGTAGTGTATTACTCACTGCACTGGGTGACTTACCACCAACGCGCTGACCGATTTGCTCAAGCGTGAGGTTGAACTGATCGCGCAGCTTGAGATACGCCGTGGCGGTTTCGATGGCATTAAGGTTTTGGCGTTGGATATTTTCAATAAGAGAGAGCTCGAGCTTATGCTGATCAGACAGCGTGCGCACCAGCGCTGGAATCTTCTCCAGCCCCGCCTTGGTAGCGGCTCGGTAGCGCCGCTCACCAGCCACAATGACATATTTACCTTTGTTATCAGGGGTAACAACGATAGGCTGCAGCACACCATGAACACGGATAGACTCAGCGAGCTCATCGAGCAGCGTTTCGTCAAACACCCGACGCGGCTGAGTAGGATCAGGCATAATTTCTGCAAGCTTGATCTGACGCAGGTCACTAATCCGGTCATCTTGGTCGGCGGTTGGGTCGAACGATTCGTCCAGTAGCTCCGCTGGAATCAGCGAATCAAACCCCCGCCCTAAACCTCGTTTTGCCATTTATACCCCCGTTCGTTCGATTATTTCTTTCGTCACGGCTTTGTATGCCCGTGCACCCCGACTAAAGCGATCATATGCCCCAATCGGCGCACCATGGCTCGGAGCCTCAGCCAGGCGGACATTGCGCGGGATAGACTCCGCAAACACCTTCGCTGGAAAATGCTTCGCAATCTCAGCCAAGACCTGGCTTGAGAGCGATGTGCGACCATCTACCATGGTGGGCAGTACCCCAATAAGATCAAGAGTTGGATTCATATTTTTGCGCACCAGCTTCATTGTCTCGAGCAGCTGCCCGAGCCCTTCCAACGCATAGAATTCCGCCTGGACTGGCAATAGCACATAGCGTGCTGCAATGAGCCCATTGACAGTGAGGAGACTGAGGCTTGGTGGGCTGTCGATAATGATATAGTCGTAACCAGTCAGTTCATCAATCGCCCCTTTGAGACGGCTAAAACGGTGCTGCGCCTTGGCCAGTTCTACTTCGGCATTAGCCAGCTGCGGCAGGGCGGGTGCGATGAAAAGATTCTTGTGCTCGGTAGGCTGGATGATATCAGCAAGCTTCTTCTCACTCTTGACGACCTCTGTCATGGTAGCATCAAGCAGCTGCTTATCAATGCCAAGGCCGCTCGTGGCATTGCCCTGCGGGTCGAAATCGACGACGAGGGTTTTCTTGCCAGCCTTTGCCAAATAGTAGGCAACATTAATCGCCGTTGTCGTTTTACCAACACCACCTTTTTGATTTGTTACACAAATTACTGCCGTCATGTCCCGTATTTCCGTTTATCCTCTCCATTATAGCATAACCCACATTGGTTAGTGAGGCGAGGTAACAGAGTTATGCACAGGATAAGGAGGCTTTTTCGCGTGATTACCTCTGTGGTGTTTACATTAGCTACCCAAGGCCTACCTCGCGCTACTTCACTATGCTACCCACTCGAGAGTTTTCTCAAGTCTGATCATATTATACCTTCGTGTTGAGAAGAAAATTCGCTACACCCCTCACACTCCTCTAGGGTAAGGCAATGCAATAGCGACCTAAGAGAGATAGTGTTACATATCTAGCGCAAAGCAAAGAAGGTTGGGTCATCAAGCTCATCGTGTGTGTGCTCTGAGGTTGTACTATCAGGCTGCTTAGCCAGCGGCACTGGGCCATCTAACTGAGTCTGCACAGTATGCGGCTGGTGGTGTAAGAGCTGCGCCGGGATTATGGTGCGTGGCTTGGCATGCTGAATGGAGAGAAGGAATGGCTGGCTTGGCAGCTTTACTGGGAGTAGCAGGCTTCTTCATCTGCTTACTAGATTGAGCACTTGATTGCCCAGTAGTCGCCTGCTCATCGCGTGCTTCACCATTGGCTGGCTTGCGTCGGCGACGTCGACGGCGCTTGGCTGTACCTTCACCCGTAGTGGTGGCTGACGATGCCGCTGAAGTCCCCGTTTGACCTGCCAACGTTACACTCACCCCGGTACTGCCCGGGTGGATCCGCTCATTGATGGTATCCTCTACTGTTTGGCGCGACTGACTATACAGTTCGCGGCTATGCTCAATAATACGCGACAAATGGCTCCGCTTGGCCTCAGGCAAATTAAGTGTAGTAGCACTAAAGGCTGGTGCCTTCTCGCCATTGATCACCATGTTGATGATGAAGTTGCGATTATGCATCTGCGTGAGGTCGTTCTCTTCAAACTGCGGTTCAAACTGCTTGGCAAGAATCGGACTGTCGTCTGGCGAGACGCGGAAGCTAATCATTGTCCCGACGTTGCCAAAGACCGCATCACGCACCGTTGGCTCCATCTGCGAGATATATTGATTAGCTACAGTGAGGTTAAGTCCATACTTGCGTGCCTCACTCAGAATGGTAGCAAAGCTGTCGGTCGCAAAGTTTTGGAACTCATCGACATAGAGATAAAATGGCCGCCGGTCGTGAATATCGAGGATATCGCTACGACTCATCGCCGCCAGCTGGATCTTCGTGACCAAGAATGAACCAAGAATTCCCGCATTATCCTCGCCAATCAACCCCTTCGACAAATTCACCACCAATATCTTACCCTCGTCCATAATCTGGCGAATATTAAATGACGAGTGCGTCTGACCAATAATATTGCGGATAATGGGATTCGCCGTAAAAGCCCCCACCTTGTTGAGCACTGGCGCGATAGCCTCCGTCTGGAACTTCTCTGACCAGCTGGCAAATTCCACATTCCAAAACTGCCGCACCACCACATCGTTGCAGTAGCCGATCGTCTCTTTGCGGAATTTTTTATCCGTCAGCATGCGGGTAATATCAAGCATGGTAGGCTCGGGCCGATCGAGTAGTGCCAAAATAGTATAGCGCAAAATATATTCCAGCCGCGGCCCCCAACTGTCGCCGAACATCCGCTTGAGCACACCAATCACCTCTGATGAGATCGTCGACTTCTGCGCTGGGTTGGTAACCTCCAGTGGGTTAAAGCCAATCGGGTGCTCGACGTCTGCAGGGTTAAAGTACACAACGTCATCTAGCCGTGCCTCGGGGATGAACTTCATATTCTCGATGGCAAAATCGCCATGCGGGTCAATAATGGCATAGCCTTGATTATGATAAATATCACTCAAGGCAAAGAGCTCCAGCAGGCCACTCTTCCCCGCTCCTGTCTGGCCGATGATATAGACGTGGCGCGAGCGATCGCTCCGCAGCATGCCAAACTGGTGATTGATCCCCCGAAAGTTGGTCAGACCAAAGGCCGAGATCTTCTCGTCGTCAGCTGCATGACCAGTGAGGACAGGTAGGCGGTTGGGCGGTTCGGCGGTTTTGTTGCTTGCCCAAACGATATTAGGCGTCTCAACATTGGTGTGCGGCAGGTGAAAGACACTCGCCATCTCCTCAATATTAAGCAAAAAGCCGCGGTCAGCAAAGAGACGCAGTTTATAGCGGTTGAGGTCTTCCTTGCGGAAGCTATCGTGACTCATGGTAAAACCATTGAGGTTGGTACTGTTATACTGCTTGAAGGTACCAATGATTGCCTGCATGCGCAGCCGCGCATCAGTGGTGCTATCGCCAAGATATGCAACGCGAATCTTGACCTGGTAACCCAACTTAGCAGCCTTTTTTTCGGCCTCGGCGATGCGGGTTTTGTCGCGATCAGAGAGCTCCGTTACTGTCGTCATGTTGCCTTCAGGTGGTTGCCACAGCGCCATGAGGAATTGACTAAACCACCGCGCCTTGGGGTGAAATGCTTCGCCAAAGAACCCACCACCGCGCACACGCTTGACCCACGCATCGGACGCTTTGTGCCAGTCATCTGCCACAGGGCGTACTAAAATCTGAATCCAAATCTCATCATCCGTATCCTCCAACTTGGCTAATGTGCCTGTAATGCCCGCCAGTGGATCAACTTCAAAGCTCTGAAAAGTCTTGATCGGCAAAAACTCACTCTCTGCCAGCACAACCTCTGCTGTATAGACGACATTATGCTGCTGCTCGTGCGCCGTATAGTCGGCTGTAGCGGTGCGGATTTGCACCGTGGGATACTGCGAATAAATCTGACTCTCAACGAAGTTGCGTAGTGCACGCGGCGTCCAGACATAAAACTGAATCTGTCCACCGACTGACGCAATCTCAAAGCTAAGATGCTCTTGGTAGCCATCATTAATCTTGAGTTCTCGCGCATCGCGCAAGATACCATGGAGGCTGGCAAACATTTGCTCAGCTGCTAGCTCAGACTTGTCATTGGCACGGGGGATCTCAAGAATAAGCAGTTCGCTCTCGACCTCGCGCAGCACATCAACTTGCCGATTGTTGCGCCACGTCAAATAACCGAGGAGGATCACCACTGGCACCCACACATACCACTGCAGAATAATCGTGAAAAACGTCGTAAAAAATGCCATAATGACGCGCTTTGATTATAGCATGGGACATGTGTTTTGACAAGGTATGTACGCAATTTGTTCAATAGATTTGCTAAGACGACGAACATGAGCCCATCAGAGAGTGCTCTGCTCTACCCTGCTGCTATAAATTCACCACGCCCGTCTCGACCTGCTCAGCGACAAAGGCAGCGCCTAGGACGCGTTCGAGGCTAGAGATCATCTCATTTTCAACTGGTTGGCAGGTTGTCATCGTCACGTATACCAAGCCGGTCTCGGGCCAAGTACGCGCTGCGATATGCGCTTCGGGCAGGAGAAGTGCCACACCAATGCCATACGGTGCATAGTCGTGGCTCACCGAGCGCACTGCCGAGAGCCCCGCTCGCCAGGCAATCTCACGCAATGCTTGCTGCACAACGATCCGGCTGTTGAGGCATACTGCGCTCCCACCGGTGATTTTAAACGTCATTGTTTGCAGCTGCTCTGCTTTCATGGAGATATTTTATCATATTTGCCGGTAATTCTGGGGAGATATTCTACTCCCCAAGCAGCAAAATTGACGACTTATCCCAAGATGATATACTAGCATTATGATTGATACACTGACGACTACTCTCACCAAACTTTGCCAACCCCTCCCCCGCATGAGCGCCGCCATGAAGCAGTGGTTCCGTGATAACCTCTGGATTATGATGCTGCTGGTTGCGGTTGTTAATGCTGGGTACGGAATATCCTTGCTTATCCAACTATATCAGGCTTTTACATCAAAGGTGAGTACTTGGCTGATGATGGTTGCGCCACAAGCATCTTCGTCACTGACTGCACGGCGAGTTTATCTTGTCGTGGCATTGCTGTGCGTTATTACTCAAGGAATCATTGCTGGCCTTGCGGTCCTCCCCTTGCGCGAACGGCGCAAACAGGGCTGGGTGCTTGCGGTGTGTAGTGCGCTAGTGATTGGTCTCTTTGCGGTGATTGGCTTCATCCTCAATATATTTATGATGCCACTGGCTGTGCCGGTGTCGCTCATGTCGCTGCTATTTGCACTGGCAGCACTATATGTTACACACGAAGTGAAGGATGAATTTTAACACTCCTAGATTACACACCTGCCATCTTGGTTGATAACGCCTGAGGGGTTTCACGCCCTTTAATTGCCTCACACTTCCCGCTCGTGCAACGAGAGAATGAATATCTTTATCGAGTTTTCATTTCGTGTGCGAAGCTAGAGGACTTGTTTACTTGGCGACAAGCTACCACTCTTCGAATGAACGACAAGAAAGAGGGTGGGTGGCAATACTATAAAAAGCCGCGTGGTTTCGACACAAACAGCTTGAAAACCACCCCTGCCTGTGCTACAGTATTCTGTAGCGATGGGGTGTCGCCAAGTGGTAAGGCAACGGGTTCTGGTCCCGTCATGCGGGGGTTCGAATCCCTCCACCCCAGCCATATAGCATTTTTCGTCTGCAGAGGCAGGCTATTTTTATTACCGCTGCAGCTATCAGATAACATGACAAAACTACAAGCCTTCTCTTGCGCAGTTTATCCCTAGTTCAACCTGCTACACTCTGGCGTATTTCATTTGTCATTTGCCAAGATTAGCAAGAAAAACTCACTACGTAGAAAAGATAATTTTACGATCCAAGCTAATACAGCTTAGTCCTATTCATCAGCGCGGTGTTCATGCGGCACTGTTGCCTCAAAAATGTTGACGATTTGCAAGGCTTTCGTGTAATCCCTCAGCTCGTTATCTGTCATCTGGCTAATCTCAGAAGCCGTTACTGTATATGGGTCTCTCCGTCGAAATGGTGTCTCAGGATAATCGAAATCCGTTCTACTTACTATATAATCGATCGCCTCCAGGCGCGTCATTGGTGTAGGTGTCGGCTGCTGGTCATAGGTGTCAGCAATCGAAGGGGGGTAGTTTCATAGTGTGTTGTCATATGTGTATGAAACCACATCACTTGCCATAAAGCAATAGCAAGGGTGCAAAATGGCGCCTTACCGCCGTCGACGCGAACGCACCACAGCATACCCTTTGCCAAAGTAGGTGCGGCCAAGCCACTTGTGCCCTTCGATAATCGCCAGCGGGACGAAGAACGCCACAATCCAGACGAAGACACCATCACTCCACGAGATAGGTGCCACATGGAGCCACTGCTCGAGCGGCCCAAACAATGCGACCAGCTGGAGCACAATCGACACTGCCAAGCCACCATAAAATGCTGTGCTCCACCGCCGAGCGCGCCGCCAGACAGGTTCGTAATCACTGCGAGCAGCAAGAGCGCTCGCCCACTGCATTACCACCAGCGCACAAAAGGCAATAGTGCGCGCATATCCTTCGCCATGTGAGTGATAATACATGCTGTAGAGCCCTAATGTGATAACCGCCATCACCACCGCGACGAGTCCAACCCGACTCAGCATAAAGCGACTGAGTAGTGGTGCTTTGGGGTGGTATGGCGATCGACGCATTGCTTGAGGTGAGCCTGGCTCGACCCCCAATGGGATAACCATCGTTGTATCCGTCACCAAATTGACCCACAAGATCTGCACCGGCAAAAGCGGGATAGGCAAGCCCACCAGTAGTGAGCCAATCGACACCAGCACCTCACCAAGGTTCGTTGCAAGCAAATACACCACCATACGCTTGATATTAGCGTAGATCGTCCGCCCCTCATGCACGGCACTAATGATGGAGCGGAAGTTGTTATCGAGCAGGATAATATCGCCAGCATCGCGCGCTATCTGCGCTCCCGAGCCCATCGCGATGCCAACATTGGCATTGGTCAGCGCGGGGATATCATTGACGCCGTCGCCTGTCATGGCGGTGATGTCTGTTGCATTGAGTGCTGTGAGGATGCGATGCTTGTGCTCTGGTATGACCCGCGAGAAGACGCGCGCCCGAGCCACCACAGTAGCCAGCTCGCCGTCGCTTAGTTGGTCAAGCCGTCGGCAATCATACACCTCATCGCGCCCCCGCACGAGGCCGAGTTGCCGCCCAATCTGATACGCTGTCTCGAAATGATCACCGGTAATCATCCGCACTGTGATACCCGCTTGGCGTGCCCGAGCAATCGACGGCCGAGCCTCTGGCCGCACACTATCTGCCACACCAACCAACCCGACAAACTGCAACCCTTGGCGCGCTGGCAGCTGCTCTAGCGAGTCAATCGGCGCACGAAGCGCCGTATACGCCAAGGCAATCACTCGATGCCCCTGCCCCGTGAGCTGCTGCAAAGCCTGGAGCGTCGCGCGCTTATCTGCACTAGAAAGCCGCGCATGACGAATGATTGCCTCTGGCGCACCCTTTACACACAGGCGATATTGCCCAGTGCCAACTGCCTGGAGTGTGCCACTCATCGCCAGCTTGTGTTCAAAGGGAAAGAGCGTCAAACCCGCCCGGCGCTGCGGCCGCGAGACGCGCTGCTCATTACAATAGGCGGCAAAGGCTCGATCGAGTGGATCATACATCTTGCTCCGGCTATTAGGTAAGGTGCTGCCAGCTAGTGTCTGGAGCAGTGGCTCGGTGCGATTGCCTGGTGCCCAGATGGCTTGGACGGTGAGCTTATTGCGCGTGAGGGTGCCCGTCTTGTCCGTAGCGATTGTCGTCACAACACCAATTGTCTCAATTGCCGCCATCGTCCGCACCAACGCCTTGCGCCGCGCCATCCGCTGCATGCCAATAGCCAAAATCACCGAGATTGCCACTGGCAGCCCCTCCGGCACTGCACTAACGGCAAGCGCTATCACAAACTGCAGCGCCGCCGTAAACTCCATACCACGCCACAGCGCCAGTCCCAGTGCTATCACTGACGCCACCAACACAACGACGATGATTTGACTCACCAGCTTATTGATCGTGCGCTCCACCGGGCTCGCCTCGCGCTGGTGGCTCGAGAGGGCGGCGAGTTTGCCATACTCAGTCGCATTTCCGGTTGCCGTCACAATGGCAAGCGCACTGCCACCAATCACAAATGACCCCTGATATAAACAATTCCGCCGCTCATAGAGTGCCGTTGCCATGGGGAGAACCGCACTATTCTTCTCGATCGGGAGCGACTCACCCGTCAGCTGCGATTCGTCCACCCGGAGCGAGCGCGCCTCGAGCACCCGCGCATCAGCCGGAATCTTATCGCCCTCTTCCACGATGATCACATCACCCGGCACGAGCTGCTCGGCATCGAGCGATTGCTCCCCCTCGTGCCGACAGACGCGCACCTGCAGCGGAGCTTTCTTTTGCAACGAGCGAATAATGCGCTCGGTAGAGAGCTGCTGCGTGTAATCGATCAGTGCACTCACCACGATAATCGCCAAAATAATCAGCCCATCCACCACCGCCTGGTGGAAGAAACTAATCGCCGCTGCCGCAAACAGCACCAGCATAAACACCGAGCAAAATGGCTTGATGAGCCGCCGCCACAGTGGCTCGTGCGCGACGCGGATAATATTAGGGCCATAGTGCTCCAGCCGCTCCGCCACGGCAGCATCATCGAGGCCACGGACGCTAGACGATAGGTCGGCCATCGTCTGCTGAGGAGTCTTGGCATGGTATGTCATAATAGATCTATTATAGCACACCAAGCATAAGCGTTCTGGACAAATTACCACACATCAGCGTATACTAGAGCCATGACAAAAGCTCCACACACCACTGTAACCAAAACTAGGGCAGTAGCCAAAAAATCATCGAAGCGCACTAGCACACCAACCACCCATCCCTCATCACACCACACCAAGCAACCCAAGACCATTGACTACTACCCCAACCGCATGACCATCGCCGTCTCAGTGCTGGCTGGCACAGGACTTGTCTTGCTGTGCTTGATGGTGCGGATGACGGTGATTGTAGAGTAAGCACACTAAAGTAACCAGGCCACCCGTAGTTATATTTCATTTTCAATGATAAATACCACACTTTTTACAGGCAAGAGTTGATAACCCGGCCGATTAGCACTCTCGGTTATGGCACAGTGTGTTATAGTGTGCTATAGTGTGTCATTATGACACATCGTTTTTCTATTTTTCAGGGGCGGCGGCCTGTGCTTTTTGTTGCACTTGGTGTCAGTATTACCCTGCTTGTAGGGAGTGTTATTGCTCTCTATTTAGTATCGCAGCCAAGTGCTCAGTCACCCAATGGCCGCAAAAAAACAATCGACCTTCTTACCAAGACAAATACCCAAACGCAGCAGCGTCGCATCACCTCACAGTTGGGTTTTAGTCTAGAGTACGACCCAGGAGTTATGACAGCAGAGGGGATTGTCCAAAATCCCAACAGTGAGCCAGGAACATTTCAGGGGCAAACATATAATGGCGATCAACTCCAAGAGGCACGCAACTACGGCATCATTACCCTACACCTCACTAACAAGACGTCTAGTACACCACAGCCAGCCGCTGCGCAGCAGTCACAACTTACTATTACCGCTAACCGTAACAAAAATTACTTCGGTAGCAAAGACAGCATCCCTGAGTACAAGGGGAAGTCTAACCTTGACATCATCACCCAAGAGAAACGCAAAAGCCTTGCTCATGCCGGACGTGATGATGAGATCAACGAACGCGCTATTACTATCGCAGGCAAAAAATATCGTGAGCTTCACGTCAAACATCGCCTCAAAGCTCTTAATGGTCAGCTCACTATCTGGCGACAATCCTACTACTACCTAACCGTCCAGCACGACCGACCATACTGGCTTGCCGTAACCAACCTACCTGCCAATGACCGCGATGCGCTCACTACCTGGCAAAATGTAATCTCTCGCGTCTCCTACACGCAGCCACAGGACGGTGCGCTATCTTCTAGCCAGCCCGTGATCGCACGCCTAGCTGCAGCCAATACACCAACCGACACAGCTAACATCCACGGCACAGTCGGCGACGACATTATGCTCAGTGTGGTAGCAAAAAATCAGTTAGCAACAGTTAGAGTTGGTGCAATGCGCTGTGCTCGCCTCACCTTTCGTGTCCAGAGTAATACGCTCACACTAGCAAAGGCTTGTAATGGTGGCATTGGGAGTGGGTCGATTGTGTCATCGGATGGCGTTGTTGTCACTAATGGTCACGTTGTCGAAACAACCGATACTGATCTCCTTGCCAACGCCTTCCCAACCTCCCAACAAGAGTGGGATAACTATGTCCAATTTGTCACTGGAGCGGGTTATGCAACTGAGACGCAGATACGCGAGCTTATCAGCCAAGTCGAAAACGATGATATGGCTGCCGCCCAAAAGCTTATAGCCTATCTGCAGCTTGTGCCAAAATCTAACATTACAGTAAGTAACAGTCGCACCGACTACGTTATCCAGACATCTGATGATCCAATCCGCCTTACAGAAGAAAATACCTGGCAAAAATCTGCCACCAACAAAACTGCGACACTCATTGACAAAGAAGTTGATACAGGTGATGTCGATCTCTCGTCTCGATATACCGACGTTGCACTCCTCAAGATGAGCGGTACATTCCCAACGATCCAACAGCTGTCGTCGCTCAGCTCAGTCCAAAACGGCGACCGCATTACTGCAGTAGGGTACCCAGCGCTTGTTGATGGTGGCATTAGCACTAAGCAGTCTCGCACCATACCCACCGTTTCTACTGGTACGACAAGCAGGACACTGCGTGATGGCGGCGGGCACTCGCTTATTTTGACTACTACCGAGATCTCTTCTGGCAGTAGTGGCGGCCCTGCTTTTAATGCGAAGGGTGAGCAAGTTGGTATCACAACATATGCGCGAGAATCATGCACGAAAGAAGAATCGTGCTTTGGTAGCGGTATTGCCCGAGATGCACAAGACGCACAAACTATGGCAACCAAGCAGCGTGTCTCCATTGCCACTAATGGTGAACTCACCAAACTATGGCAGATGGGTATCGATGAATTTGTTGCTGGGCGCTACAGCACTGCAGCACGGTCATTTAGTAGCCTCAATAGCAAATACCCAGGTAACTATCTTGTAACAAAATTCCTATCAACCGCTCAGAATCAACCACGAGATGAAACCGACCAGACTACAACACCTAGCCCAGATGCTCGCAATACAGACCCAAGTACAAATCCTGATACTAGCATCAATTACTCCTACACTCCGCTCACATCAAGCGAACACAGCACGATTGTCATACTTATCATCTGCTTCATGGTGATTGTCGTGATTGCGATTGCAGTAATTGGCTTCGCTATCTGGGCTGGCACCCGCAAGAAGAACTCTACTCAGCCGCGTTATCCCTATCCATTAGGGCCAACAGCGCAGCCTGGGCAACCACCCGTTGGCTACACAAGTCAGCCACAACCACCCGTCCAGCAACCATATTATCCGCCCCAGTCTCAACCTCAGCCATATCCACCAGCTCAGCAAGTTACACCAGCGCAGGCGCCTATGGTGCAGCCAGCAACACAGTCTTCATCACCAACTGATCCACTACCACCACAGCAGCCGCAGGCTACTCAACCCTCAGCACCGACTGAGTCATCTACTCCCGCTCCATTCGAGTAATGATAGCGTCGGCCACCAGCAAATTGTGGTATACTAAAGACCATGAGAGTACGGATAGAGATAGATACCAAGACCTTTGTGCGGTTTTGGCTGGTAGTAATTGGTTTTGCCTTTGCAATCCTCGCGATTTATCTGGCGCAGACTGCCTTGATTATGATTGGTACGGCGGGGTTCCTCGCGCTGGCACTCAATGGGCCAGTCAATGCCATCGTCGAGCGCCTGCCTAACCGTAGCCGGACACTCAGCACTGCCCTCGCCTTCATTAGCATTGTGGCGCTACTTGGAGTGGTTCTTGTGCTCGTGGTACCACCTATCGTCCAGCAGACGAGCAAGTTTGTCGATGCCCTGCCGGGGATGGTCCATACAGCGGGCGAGCAGTGGCATAGCTTTGGTACTTTTGCCGAGCAGTATCATATTCAGGCACAAGTCAATCAAGTAGTCGAGAGCGCTCGCGGCAGCGTCGAGTCATGGACGCGTGGCCTCAGCGGCAACCTTCTCGCTGGTATTAGCTCTGTCTTTTCGGCAGTTGGCTCTGCATTCTTAGTCCTTGTCCTCACCTTCTTGATGTTGACGGAAGGACCAGCCTGGGCTGAGCGCTTTTGGGGGTTCTACCGCGACCAAGCCACGATGGAGCGCCACCAAAAGGTCGCCCACCGCATGCACGCTGTGGTAGCGGGCTATGTGACAGGGCAGCTCACAATCTCAGGCATTGGTGCTCTCTTTGCTGGAGCAGCGGTCTTTGTGCTGAGCCTCTTTTTCTCGGCTATTCCGAGCAACCTTGCGCTCGTTACCATTGCCGTCACCTTCGTCCTAGCGCTCATCCCCATGTTTGGTGCCACGATCGCTGGAGTAATGATCTCCCTCTTGCTTGCCTTTAATGCCTTGCCAGGTGGCCTCATCTTTGCGGCATTTTTCGTCATCTACCAGCAGATCGAGAATAACTTCATCTCGCCCACCATTCAGTCGCGCAAAATTGATCTCACGCCACTAGTTGTCCTTGTTGCCATCACCATTGGCCTTAACATCTTCGGCATCATCGGAGGTCTCATCTCCATCACCATCGCTGTCTGCTGCAAGGTTCTGCTAGACGACTAACTCGAGCACAACGCCCGTGCTCGTGAAGAATCCACCAAGCCACTGGCTAAGTTGGTGGAGAAGATTAAGGGCGAGGGATAGAAACCTCGCAGAGAGAGCCACTCCAGTAAGAATCATACGATATATCTACATACAAGATAGAGAAGAATAGAGATTTAAACACTCTAACTAATAAATATTTCCTGTCCAGGCCGTGGATGTGTAACCCTATCGACATACCCATCGAAGAAGAAGGGAATATTGTCCTCATCACCATTATCAATCCTCCCCTTAGCCTTGCTACATACACCAAGAGAAACACTATACTCTGGCTCTCCTGTCACGATCGTCGGCTCATTCCACTCAGTAATCCACGCGTAGCGTCCACCAAAGTTTCGCTTGGCAACCTCAAGGATATAACAACCTGCATCCATCGCTACCGCATCTTTTATCTCAAGAACAACCGTATGGTTCTTTGATGTAGTATCGGCAGCTTCTCGATAGAGTACATCAAGCACATCATCTACCACTGCAAGACTCTTTACTGAATAATCAAGCATACTATAGAGGTCACGTCCCAACACTTTCGACATATAGTCGATGAAATACTGTGCATGCTTCTGTGTGTATGCTGCAAGCTCACGTTGACTATCTGATTGGGCATTATTGTCTGGATTCATTGGCATATTATTTTCCTGCTATGTAATAATCTATAATAACTCTGGTCGCCTCGACGCCATCTCAATCCCCAAATCAACCTCGAGTGGATCCTCGCCCACGTCCAGCTCGTCTACTTCTTCTGCGGAGTAGTAACGACCATCTTCTAGCTCTTCAGGAGCGCGCCATGCGTAGTAAGTCAATGAAGTTGGTTCACTGACCTGAAGGATGTCACGCAAAATGTGGATCGATTGTGCCGTGAGTGAGGCATACGCCGAACTATACGTCGGCAGCGGGAAATGGTGCGAGTAAACTTCATTTTCATTACTTTGCTGCCACCCTTGATTGACCATGGTGCTGATAGCACTGGACTTGTACGCACTCGATACATTCCGCGTCTGTGGAGACAGACGTAGTTCACAGACAATCGCCGTGTCGCTAACGGCGTAATGAAGGTACTGTGTCATATATTCTGTAGACACTTCGGGGATCAGTACAATGTGTACGCGATCGCCAGCGAGCATGAGTGCGCGCGCCAGTCTATTCTCGAACTGTAGCCAGGAAAATTGGTACATGTTGAAACCGCCATGTTAAATGCTATTCAATACATTCGCATACTGTGGGGAATGGATATATACTGCGATAGCTGAACGCCGATTGGATATTTGAAACTCACAACCATTTTCTGCCTTCCAGTATGCAATTTCACGCTCAGCGTCACGCTTGATTCGAGGTCTACCCCAAACGACAGTTCCTGCCTCTACATAGCCGACAAAAGCGTCGTTCATAAATCTGTCTTGTTCAATTGATTTTGTTGTATCAATATCTGTTAGGCTCCATGAGATCATGTCAAGTCCTCTAACCAGATCGGATGTGGTTGCCCTCAGTCTCGGCTGACTAACTGGAATATCCTTTGCGATAGTACTTGGATTACTTTCATCCCAACCCAGTTTTTCCATAGCCGCTGACAACTTGTCTTCTGTGAGTGGCCAATCTTGGTTGACCCAGTAATTTACAAGTTCGACAAATTTTTGTGGGGTAATGCTGTTCCATGTCATGATGATAGTATATCATCATTTTCTACACGTCATCGCCATTTTGTGCTACCGTACTCCTGTCGTGTGCGTGGTTCATCGCGTCATAATACTCTCTCGGTACGCAGCGGTGCACCACCGTTTGGCCTCGCATGCATAGCTGCACAACTGGTGCAATGACCCCTGTTTTCTTGAGTGTATCGGGCGATGACCAATCGTAGCATGGTCTCCCTTTATTACCACATTCAATCGGCGCAACGACTAGATTGTAATAATGATGCATCAGCACTAGCGCACGTAGCGGATCGACAAGCGACGCTGCTGCCATCGGCTCATCAGACATATCAAGCTCTAGTGTTTGCCATGCTTCGTCAGGTATCTCCTCAGCCTTCTCGGGTACGTTATACTCATCGTAACCCACAGCCAACCCATTGCCGTCGTAGCCAAGGTCTGGCAGCTTCTTGGCATAGTCTGGCAGGTACGCCGCGATAGCAAGGTCGATATTCTCGGGTAGAGTTTTACCTATGTCATAGCCTGTTCGCTTAGTCAGTGGTAGATCATCAGGTGGCAGCCCAGCACTGAGGTGCGCTTCACACGCAATGAGGTCGCCCAGTATAATCGTCGCTTCGTTGATGTCGTGATTGTTATATTCGCTATTCTCATATGCTCTGTACCGCACTGCATCATACACCGCGTTTAAAGCAGCAATCTTCTGGTCTGATTGTGATGGTTCTTGCTCTGCCTGTGGTGTGGCAGTCTCTCCTGATAGAGTTTCGCGCATATTATTTCTCTACCCACCACCACACTGGCCCTTGCGGTGTGTCACGCACAGCGATGTGTTGCGCGGCGAGCTCGGCGCGTAAGCGGTCGGCTGTGGACCAGTCGCGGGCTTCGCGAGCACGCTGACGCTGGAGGATGAGCTGCTTAGCCTCATCTGTAATGTCTGGCGTCGACTCACAGAGATCGAGACCAAGTAGCTGATCGATCGCCGCTAGCAACTCCTCCAATCCACGATGGTACACTGCTGCCAGTGGCCGCGCTAGCACCCGATCAAATGCTTCGTCGATGAGCCGCAGCGCTTCGGGGGTATTCAGGTCATTTGCGAGCGCCTCGCGCACTGCCCCACTTGCTGCCAGGAGCGACACATGGCCCGATTGTTCGTCACTCTTACGCTGGTCATCATCCAGACTCTCATACGTCTGGTGGCGCAGGCACGCCACTTCATACCACTTGCGCAGACGGTTGCGCGCTGCACTGAGGTTTTCCCAGCTAAAGTTCCCCTCGTGCGAGTAGTGGCTTTGTAAGACGAATAACTTGTACGCCATGGGGGTGTAGCCCCGCTCAGCGAGGTCGGTCAAGGTGTAGCCATTGCCCAGGCTCTTGCTGATCTTCGTGCCATTAACCTTGAGGTGGTTGCAGTGCAGCCAGTAGTGGGCAAAGAGTTGGCCCGTCACAGCCTCACTCTGAGCAATCTCGTTGCTGTGGTGGACAGGGATATGATCAATCCCGCCAGTGTGGATGTCGAGCGTCGCGCCAAGGAAGTGCATTGCAATTGCCGAGCATTCCAAGTGCCACCCCGGGAAGCCCATCACTGGCGCGCCGTCTGTTGGTATCTGGTCAAGCAGCTCCGGTGGCGTCGGCCACTCCATGTCGCGCTTGACGCCAGCTGGCGAGAACTTCCATAGAGCAAAGTCGCTCGCGTGGCGCTTCTCGCTATTGGGGCCAATCCGTGCTCCCGCCCGCAAGGCTCGCAGATCGAGCCGGGCAAAGTCTGCATAGGCTGGGAAAGTACTGGTATCAAAATAAATCCCATCACTCGTCTGGTAGGTGTGCCCCTTACGCTTGAGCGTAATGGCAAGCTGGATCTGCTCGTCGATATAGTCGGTGGCACGGGCCAGCTGACTCGGCGGTGTTAAGTGTAACGCGTTCATCCCGCGGATGAAGTCATCGGCGTAGAATTTAGCAATCTGCCAAGCAGTCTTACCCTCGCGGCGCGCACCCTTCTCGAGCTTGTCTTCGCCTTCATCGGCATCGCTTGTCAGGTGGCCAACATCGGTGATATTCATCACACGCTCCACCTCATAGCCCTCCGCCTGAAGCATGCGCACCAGGATATCCCAGTAGATATACGCCGCCCAGTTGCCAACATGTAAATAGCTATACACCGTTGGCCCACAGGTGTAGAGCGACACCTTGCCAGGCTGGAGCGGCACAAAGGTATCAAGGTGACGGGTCAGTGTATTAGCAAACTTAATCGCCATGGGCTGCCTCACTCTCATCATACTCGACGAAGGCCCGGCTGGCTGCCTCGACGATCTCACGCATCGCCAGCTGGTAGTCTTCATACATCCGCCAACCCGCTGCATAGGCATGACCACCACCACCAAAGTAGCCAGCAATCATTGCCGCTACTGGCGCATTGCTGCGGATCTTGCCGGTCAACTTGCCATCGGGGTAGGTCTTGATAGCAATCGCCACATCTACCCCTTCCACTAGACGCATCTCGTCTAGCACAAGCATGCTGGGGTTATATTGGTCGCTATATTCCTGGATCTCCTCCCACGGGATATGGATGAGTGCCAAGCGGCCATCTAACATATACTCGATCCGCTCGATCAAGCGCCCTTTGTAGCGAAGGATCTCTGGCGCTTTTTTCATAAAGTCACGGCGCCGCGCCTCAATGGCGGCATTGCTTGCGCCCAGCCGGGTCAGCTCTGCGACGGTCTGGATAGAGTCGGCTGTGGTGTTTTGCGTTGTCAGACCTAGGCTATCGCTCATGATCGCGATGAGGAGATTCTCTGCCGCTTGTGGGTTGATCGCCCACCGAGCATGCTGCGCAAGGTTGTAGATGAGCTCGCCAGTCGCCACCACATCTTGATTGATAAGTGTATGATCAAAGCTCAAGGTACTCTCCGTCGCGTGGTGGTCCAGCACGAGCACTGGGTGCGTCGTGAGGAAGGCGCGAGCACTGGGTGCGTCGAGCACCTTACTGAGCAAGATATCTGCACTGGTATCAACAATAATCGCCAACTCAGCACTGCTGTCAAACTCATCAGTAATGCGATCCCAGCCGCGAATATACCGCAAATATTTGGGCACTGCCACCGGGCAATAGAGTGTCACCTGCTTGCCCAAATCGCCCAGGATTTCCTCCAGCGCGAGGCTACTGCCGACACTGTCACCATCGGGATTTTCAGCTTGGATAATAATAATTTTGTCTGCGCGTTGGACCGCGCGTATCACTTCGTCAAACATCTTCTTTAGTGTAGCAGAATTTGCCAGTAGGCGCGAGGTATGGTGCGGTGGATTTATGGCTTGGTACGTGAGCTGCAGGGTCGTAGTTAAGCAAGGACGAATTGTGATGAATATAGTGGGCGGAGTCTATTATTATTTGCATAGCATCATAGAGATATGGTACGGTAGTTTTAGAAGTACTAGTGTGGAGGATTCTATGACAGACCACGAGAACAGACCAAGCGCGAGTGAGATTAGTCAAGCACACGAGAGTGATCAGACAGCAACCTTGCGGCAAAAATTCGGCGCGAAATTTCTAGAGCTAGCCGAAAGAACAAAAGGTTTCATAGACACCGCACGAAGGATATACTGGCACGGCTTCCCGCTCCCTCCATATGAAAAGGATAGACCAGCAACTCCTAGAGAAATGAATTCAGAGAAATAACCAAGCAAAATACTAAAGACTACACTAGCACTAACGCTCCTTAGTTACCTGCCTGCGCCTTCTCTACCAGCTTCTTGCCGCCACGCTCAAACCAGCGTGTATAGGTG
>CAURVP010000022.1:0-18996 GCA_963528475.1 uncultured Candidatus Saccharibacteria bacterium
TCGGCGGGCACATAAACCGCCTGCCCCGCAGGACCCGAGCCCTTCTTGGTGCTGGTAATACGCTCTTGCAGCGCACCCACCTCCTGCTGCAGGTTTGGCTGGTAGCCCACCGCACTTGGCAAACGGCCGAGCAGAGCAGACACCTCAGCACCAGCCTGCGTAAAGCGGAAGATATTGTCGACAAAGAGCAGCACATCCTTACCTTCATCACGGAAGGCTTCGGCCATTGCTAGGCCAGCCAGTGCCACTCGCAAACGTGCCCCCGGTGGTTCGTTCATCTGGCCAAAGACAAGCGATGTCTTATCCAGCACGCCAGCATCCTTCATCTCGTGGTAGAGATCGTTACCCTCACGGGTGCGCTCACCCACACCAGCAAAGACAGAGTTACCACTGTGGAATTTGGCGATGTTGTTGATCAGCTCCTGGATGAGCACGGTCTTACCCACACCAGCACCAGCGAAGAGCCCAGCCTTACCACCCTTGGTGAGTGGCGCAATGAGGTCGATCACCTTGATACCGGTCTCAAGGATCTCGGTCTTGTTGGACTGCTCGGTGAGGGCAGGGGGCTCGGCATGGATGGGCGCACGCTGCGCATCATCGGCTACTGGCTCGCCATCGATCGGCTCACCCACCACATTAAACATCCGCCCTTGCGTTGCTTCACCTACAGGCACGCGGATCGGTGCACCAGTTGCAATTACTGACTGGCCACGCTTAAGGCCGTCGGTCGATTGCAGGCTAATGGTTCGCACCGTTTGCTCGTCAAGGTGCTGCGCCACTTCAAGCGTCAGCATCTGGCCATCACGCTCGACGTGCAGGGCGTCGTAGATTGCCGGTAGTTCCACCTCGCGGTCGAACTCGACATCCACCACCACACCCATGATCTGGATGATTTTTCCTTGGTTTTTACTCATTCATTTCTCCTCTCGATCATTTCATTATACTTTCTTTACTTGCAGATTATTATGGCTATCTGGCGTCTTGGTACGATGCTTCTGTATATATCGCATAGTATCACGGGCTGCAACACCGCAGTAAGTTAGCAATATCACAATTGGTACATATGGCAAGAGACTACTGACGACTGGTAGTTCGGCACATGCCATAATAGGCTGAGCCGGCCAGGCAAGGCGAGCAACATCACTAGCCTGCGCCTCCACGCCATGCACAGCAAAAGATACAAGAAAGCCCGCAGCATACGAGCCAAAGCCAGCAAGGATCACAACTAATAGGCCAGTCGTAGCACTTACAAAACTCGCACTGTGCCGCTGGCCATACCGCCAATACCACAGTCCACCGAGAGCAAACGGCAGCATCAGCGCAAGGCCAAGGAGCAACCCCTCACCACGGCTAGCAGACAGCATCAGAATACCGCCCACAAGAAGCAACACCACACATACAAGCGCATACATGACAAGCGCAGCTATCACGACACGCGCATAGTGTTTCATCCCATTGCCTCCACACCAGCGCTGATCTCGGTCAGCTCTTGCGTGATGGCACCTTGGCGCTGTTTGTTCACCTCGAGTGTTAGGTCATCGACAAGGCTAGTAGCGTTATCGGTGGCATTCTTCATGGCAAGCATGCGCTGGCTGTGTTCGCTCGCCCGAGCATCGAGCAGAGCTTGGTAGAGCCGGGCACTCACCATGCGCGCAGCGATGGTGTCGAGTACTGCTTGCGGGCTTGGCTCAAAGAGTGCTTCATCATCTGGGATTGCTTCATCGTCATCCACCGCATCGAGCTGCTCGGCATCAAGGCCAGCGGGCAGGAGGTGGATCGTGTCAGGGTGCTGCGTCATACTGCTATAAAAGCGGGTAAATACAACGTCAACCGCATCGACCTGCTTACTCACAAACATATCGTGCGCGGTGTCGAGAATTGCCCGGAAGGCTGGCCCAGTTGGGCGATCTGGCACATCCTCATACACCCCAACCACCTGCGTATCTTTAAGGCGAGCAACAAACTGCGCCGCCTTGCGCCCCACCGCAATGGTAGTATTGTCGATCCCCGCTGCATCGTCATCGCGCAGGAGCTGGACATAGCGCTTCAGAACATTGCTGTTGTAGGCACCAGCCAATCCTTTATCGGCGGCAATGACGATGATCAAGCGACGCTTAACTGCACGCTGAGCAAACAGGGGGTGATCGTCGGTCGCACCCTGACGCGAGAGGTAGCGCAAGAGGCCACGTGCTGCCGTGGTATATGGTGCAGTGGTGCGGCTTGCATCTTGGGCGCGGCGCATCTTGCTCGCTGCCACCATTTGCATTGCCTTGGTGATCTGCTTGGTACTCTTAACCGAGCGAATCCGTGCTTTGAGCTGTTGCGTATTGGGCATAGCGACCTCCGTTGCTTACTCCGCAAATTCCTTGGCAATTTCGCCCGCGGTTGATTCTATCAAGTGGGTGAGTTTCTCATCAGCGCCGAACTTCTGGTCACCCTTATTAAGAGTGCGCATTTGTTCCTTGGCTTCGGCCCAGAGACGGCTCAGCAGAGCATCTTGAGCAGCTTTGATCTTCGTAGCTGGCACGGTGTCGAAGTAGCCTTGGCTCACCGCCACAATGCTCACCACCTGCTCCCAGACACTCATTGGCTGGTACTGTGGCTGCTTGAGGAGTTCTGTTAGGCGCTGACCACGGCCAATCTGTGCCTTAGTCTCAGCATCAAGGTCACTTCCAAACTGAGCAAAGCTTGCCAACTCGCGGAACTGACTTAAACCGAGCTTGAGGTTACCGCTAACACTCTTGAGCGCCTTGGTCTGCGCAGCACCACCAACACGCGACACCGAGAGACCAGCACTAATGGCCGGGCGAATACCTTGGTAGAAGAGATCTGTCTCCATAAAGATCTGCCCGTCGGTGATGGAAATCACGTTGGTGGGGATGTAAGCGGAGATATCGCCCGCCTGGGTCTCAATGATCGGCAAAGCAGTGAGCGAACCTGCCCCAAGCTCATCACTTAGCTTAGCACTGCGCTCGAGTAGGCGGCTGTGCAAATAGAACACATCACCTGGGAAGGCCTCGCGCCCTGGTGGACGACGCAGCAGCAAGCTCATTTGGCGGTAAGCGACAGCGTGCTTAGTGAGGTCGTCATAGATCATCAAAGCATGGCCACCGTTGTCGCGGAAGTACTCACCCATGGCGGTACCAGCGTATGGCGCAAGATAGAGCAGGGAAGCTGGGTCGCTTGGGCTGGTTGCTACCACGATAGTTTGGTCCATCACACCTTCTTCTTTGAGGCGCTCGACCAGGCGAGCAATCTTGCTCAGCTTCTGCCCAACGGCAACGTAGACATTCACCACGCCAGTCTTTTGACGGGCTTGGTTGATCATCGTGTCGAGTGCGATTGCCGTCTTACCAGTTTGGCGATCACCAATGATGAGCTCGCGCTGGCCACGGCCAATCGGGAACATCGCATCGATGCTCATAATACCAGTCATCAGTGGCTCATGCACGCTCTTGCGGCCCATCACGCCGATTGCCTCACGCTCTACAAGGCCGCGCTGCGTGGTAGTAATAGCTGGGCCACCATCAAGCGGCTCACCGAGCGGGTTCACCACGCGGCCAAGCAACTCCTCGCCAACCGGCACACTCAGGACCTCGCCCTTGAGCTTAACGCGGTCGCCAGCAGCCACACCTTGGTCGCTGCCAAGCAGCACAGCACCAATTTCATCTTCCATCAAGTTGAGGGCAAATGCCTCAACGACACCTGTTTTGGTCTCGATCTTGAGCACCTCGCTATAGCCAGCGTGGCGCAAGCCATGTACCCAGGCCACACCATCACCCACTCGGGTCACGATACCGACCTGCTCTAGTCCTTCAGAGGCTTCCAGGCCTGCGATCGCTTGCCGCAAGCTCTCGGACAACTCTGTAACTGTTGTTTCAGCCATGTATAATTCCTCTTATTTCGTGCCCGCAAGGGCGGTTAGTTTGTGTTGGATAGTGCCATCGTAGTGCTGGCCCGGCAGAGCAATCTTCACGCCACCGATCACCGACGGATCAACAACCTGGCGGAGTTGTACTGACGTAACCGGCGCAGTGCCACTCTGCTCAGCAAGTGCCGCGACCTCTGTCTTGAGCTGCTTCTGCAAGGCAGCCGACAGTGCATGTGCCGTCGTGACCTCAGCGACAACGATACCGCGCTCAGCCAGTGCTTCCTCAATCGTTGCCGCCACCACATCGACATCGCGCGTTGCACGGGTGTCAATAAGATAGGCGGCAACTTGACGCAGTAAGGCAGGCATCTCAGTACCAGCAGCAATTTGCTCAGCGACATACGCAGCGAGGCGGCGGCGCGAAAAACCGGCCGCCATCAGCGCTGCTCCTTATCAAGCTTGGTCAGATGCTTCTCGATCAGCTGGCGATCTTTCGACGCGTCAATAGTCTCAGCGGTCACTGCACGCGTTGCCTCGACGACCATGTCGACCATCTCACGGCGCAGCGCCCGCTTGGCCTCGGCCAATTCTGTCTGCGTCTGGGTGCGAGCCGACGCTAGGATGCGCTCGGCCTGTGTGTGCGCGTCGTCTTTGGCGTCGTTCACCATGCTCGCTGCCTCAGTCTTGGCAGCGGTCACAATTTCTTGCGACTCGTGGCGGGCTTTCTTGAGCATTGCAGCAGTGCGCTCCTCGGTCTCGTCAGCTGCCTTTTGCGCTTTCTCAGCTGCTTTGAGGCCATCGCGAATCTTCGCATCGCGCTGGTCGAGCATGTCAAGCAGCGGTGGATAGACCCACTTCTTCAAGACCAAGAGCAGCACCACAAATGCCACCATTTGCAGGACAAACAGCTGCCAATCAAGACCAAGCGACGAGAATAAATCGCCACCACCCGCCTCTGTCGATGCAAAATAGTGCAGGGTATTCACGAGTGCGAACTCCTTACATCACCTTGCCGACGATCGCGGCCACAAAACCAATGATAGCCAAAGCATCGATAAACGAGATACCAAGGATCATCATGGTGCGTAGGTCGTTAATCTTCTCTGGGTTGCGACCAGCTGCCTTCATGGCGTTGGCACCGATCCAACCACACCCGATCGCAGCAAACGCTGCTGGGATAGCATACGCCAGGGTAAATGCGATGTCTTTCATAATTATTTCTCCTTATTTAGTTATTACCAATGTTATTTTGCTCCTTCGGTCACGAGGTTCGCGTCTGAAGAAGTCGAAGTGCTTGAGTGCGTATCTTTTTCCTCATCACCGCCGTGATGCGTGAGCCCGAGTGAAATAAACACGGTTGAAAGCATAAAGAAGATATAGGCCTGAATGCCACCAATGAATAGCTCAAAGAGATAGAAGGGCTGCAATACCGCTGGCATTGCCACCTGAGTGAGGTAAGCGATCATCGCGATCAAAATCTCACCCGCGAGCACATTACCAAACAGACGGAAGGACAGGCTCAGTAAGCGCGAGAACTCTGCCACAATCTCAAGAATCCCAACAAAGGACATGATCGGATCACGCAATGGATTAACAAAATACCGCTTGAGATTGCCCACAAAGCCGAGCTCGCGGGCTGCGTATACCTGTGCCATAACGATCGTAACGGCCGCGAGGGCAAAGGTCATGTTAAGATCGGCATTTTGGCCACGGAATAGTGGTGTATGGCCAACCATCACTGACCCAACAACTGGCAATAGCCCCAGCCAATATTGCGCGGCAATAAAGAAAAACATTGTAATAACAAGGGGAGCAACGCGCCGCGTCCATTTCTTGCTGGGGATGACCTGCCCAACGGTATTGTACAGCCCCTCAAAGCACCAGACAGTCAAGCGAGTTGCAAAATTCGCCTTCTTCTTGCCCAGCACTGCAGCACGCGTGCGGAACATGAGCCAAGCCAAGACGATGAGGCCCAGCAGACCAACGAGATTGGCATTAGTAATTGGCCAGCCAGCGATCGAAAACACCTCGTCTGCCTTGACTGAGATGTGTGGCACTGCCGCAAAAAACATCATGTGCGATGACCTCCCTTAATTTGGTGCGTAATGAGCCCAGCTGCAAGGATAATGCCGACCACGAGGCCAGCAAACATCAGCCACGGCTTGGTTGCAAACTGCCGGTCTGCCCAGACTCCGAGCAAAAACAACCCAACAGTTGGCACCGCCATTCGCCAGGTCGTCCCTAGTGCAGCACGCCACAGCACACTAACCACTTGGCTACCGTGCGAGCGGGCATTCTCACGAGACTCCGTACTCATATGGCCTTATTGTACCAGGAGGCTCGGCAGACGTAAAGAGGGAAGCAGCAGTTGGGTATGAATCTCAAAGCACTGGCTTCTCTTGGTATCCTAGCCTCTTTCTTCACCCCTTGAGCCAATAGAGCGCGCGCATAGATCATGATGATTTGGCGTGGAGTTACTGCTCTTCTCTATATTCCATTAACTTTTATAACCATTCCTCAAGAAGCGTGCGCGTAAAGCAACTGGCATCGCATTGCAAAGCCGCGTATACTAGAGCTATGCCACGCCGCAATAAAACGCCTAAGCATCAGCCCTACCGCCCACCGCACAGCGAAGCGGCCAAAAAGCGCTACCCGAGCCGTGCAGCCGCCTTGCGCGCCATCGCTGAGCTACGCAAATACCAGCTGGATGTGCAGTTACGCGTGTATCAATCACCGCACGATGGTGGCTGGTACCTGACAAGCCAACATATCACAGATGATTAGCCTCCCCACACTCATAGAGCTAACGCTAGGAAAGAAGCTGTGCGCCGTACACCCAGCACGCTTGCCAACTCCATCACCGTCCATGCTATACTAGCAAGAGCGAAAGGGGATAAGTATGAATACAACACCATCAGTTATAGTGTATAGCGCAGAGTGGTGCGCCTATTGCAAAACAGAGAAACAATATCTCGACAAGCTGGGCGTACACTACACCGTCAAAGATATCGAGAAAACGCCTGGTGCTCAGGATGAGCTCGCTGCCAAAACTGGCGGCAAAGCCCAGGGCATTCCAGTCACAGACATTGCTGGTGAAATCGTCTATGGCTTCGACCGAGCTCGGATTGATGAGCTCCTTACAGCAAAGGGATTATTGCCAGAAGCATAGCTTGGCTATGTATCACAGTCAACTCACTGCTCGGGAAGGGCAGTGAGTTTTACTATTGGCTGCTCGCATACGAGGGAAATGGAGGGATATAGGTAGTATACATATATTGTTCATGCTTTTTTTGTTTGACTCAATAAGGGGTTCCTGGGCAGTCATACTTGTTACTAATTTATTGTTTTTAAACAGGTGTTATTATGTTTTATTCTTACTTGTAGATACTCATCATATAATACTGATACTTAAAATATATTGACTAAATATAAGGTCTCTCACTCACATCGCTATTATGTGTATATAAGCTTCCGTACTAGCAATCGGTAGAGGTTGTACCTCTCGCAGCCATGCTCTGCCTAGTAGAACTTCACATGGCGCTGGGCATTTGTATTCTTGTTGGCACGGGGCGTTGGGTTGGTGGTGGTTGTGTCATCGCCCAGCTGGCCGTTGGAGTTGTTGCCCACCGTAAAGACTTTGCGATTGTTAGTATAGACCACCGTTGTGCCATAGCCCGAGCGCACATATGATGCTAAGTTGCCCTGCGTGCCAAGGACGAGCATTTGCTGCGGAGTGGGGTAGATGCCATTGGTGCCACCACCGACATGCCCAAGGCCCAGCTGGCCAGTTATATTGCTGCCCGCACCAAAGACGCGACCATCGCTCGTGACGACGAAAACATTCGCATTTTTAGGGTCAATACCGTTAGAGGTCGTCCAGGACGAAACAGCCTTAACGCCAGGAGGGAGGATGAATTTAACTGGGGTTGGGTTATATACCTGACGCTTGTGGGCATCAAGGTTGGACGTATCGACATAGACGCCATTGCCTAGTGCGCCGTTATTCAGGCCAAAGGTCTTGACCTCGCCATTGGCATAGACCATAGCGGCAAAATACTGGTCGGTCGTGATGTCTATTACTCCAGATGGTGCAATACGCTCGAGTGTTGGGTTGTATGGCAAGAATGTTCTGTCTGTATAGTACTCACACGAAGTCATCTTTGTTTCGCCACCGGTTACTCCATTGGCCTCGGCGATACACAGGCCTCGACCACCAATGTCGGTGCTATTGCTAAGATAGATGTGATTCCACGAACTTGCTGGGTAGCGAAAGTCAAAGCGCTTGCCATGAGACCACCAAGCACACCACCGCATACGCGTCTCTTCATTATTATGGCCGGTTGCTTCGACGCAGCGGTTTTGGCCTCCACCTGGGTTTGACTCGACTTGCAGAGCGTTGTTTGTGCGGTCGAATTGCCACTTTTGGTTCGCAGCAGTACCCGAGCACTTTTCCGTCCTGAGGTTCACTCCCACTGCCGCCAAGCAGCGGTCTGACACCCCCGCACGCAGCCGGAAGGTCGGTACACCCGCTTGGCCATAGTTTGTCTTGCCAGCCGAGTAAACTGCCCCTGCACTGTCGCGAATGTAGACCGTATCACCATCAAAGGCCAGTTGCACTGCCTTAGTCTTGCCAGGCTTGCCAAAGTCGCCCAAGCGGACGGGTGCTCGCCGCTCATTGGTATCACCCTGAGCGAGCTGGCCAAAATCATTATTACCCCAGCCATAGACCGCACCACTCTCACCAATCGCATAAGCCGTCTTGCTGTCGACCGCCCAGGAGTGAGCATCGGCCCGGATCTTCTCAGGGAAGGGTATTTTGGTCGGCGTCTTTACTGTCGGAGCAGTCGAGTTAATGCCAGCAACGCCTTTGTCGTTGGAGCCAGCCGCATAGACATTCCCCTGAGATGTCACAACAAAGGTGACAATCCCTAGTGGCGCCACAAAGGTTGCAACGTTATCGGTGCTCGGTAAAGCAAACTGAACCGGGTTCGTCACCCACGCAGGAATTTGGCTAGGGTTGCCAATCTGCCCAAAGTTATGCAGCCCGGCGCCCCATACCTCGCCGTTCTCCGTGAGGGCAAACAGGTTACGACCATGAGAGAGGAAGTTGGTGTAGGTACGTACGACGCGCTTGTTAGCAGGGATGTTGAATTGCTTGAGCGTGAGTGTATCAGTAGTTGAGCCAACACCGAGCTGGCCAAAACCATTGAACCCTGCTGAGCGTGGCCGCCCAAACTCGTCGATGACGGTAAAGAACGCACCATTGAGCGTAAAACCACCACCAGCCGCATAACCAAACGAGACACTATCGAGCAACGCACTCAGGCCTGCTTGGCCTGCCAGGCGATACTCGTAGCTCTTCCACACTGCGCCATCCGTCGTCCGAATAAGCTCCGTCCGGCCCACTGCCGTGATACGCTGAATACTCCCTTCGCGGCGCTCTGGCTCACCCACCTCAAAGGTCGTGCGCACATTGCCATCCTGCTGAACATACTGGGTGCGACCAGCGACTATTGTACCTTTGCAATCGGTATTAGGCCGCAATTTTGCAGCATCTGACCACTGAGCAAGGTCGTTATTGAGCTCAAGGCATTTGCTGGCAAGAACAACGCCGCTCTCGGCCGCCTCACGGGCCAAGCGCCGGTAGTGCTGGGCGTAGAGCCCCTCACGAATCGCCGTCGATGCAGACGCCGCCACGAGGAGTAGCATCATTGCCACCACCGATGCCACGATCACTGTTGGCAGAGCAAACCCCGCGCTTGATCTATTTTTGTTCACTAGCATTGCTTCTACAATAGCGTAGATTGCAACCGTAAGCAATATGCTGGTACAAAATTATGCACAGTATAGTATACGTATGATAGATTCTCATGTCTGGAGCTTACATAATTCTAAAATTAATCAATGCACACTTCACCGACGTGAAGTAGTAGATAGAAAAGTGCAGAGCAGAGAAGTGGAGACTTGTTGTAATGCTCACGTTCACCACTACAAGAGGTGAGTCTACCAAGCATGCGAGCTCTCATGATGCGGAAAGATATGCACTTGAGAAAGGGGGTGTAGAAGCGATTGATATTTTACGATGAGATTACCTCTTACTGCGCCCCGATCTGCACCACCTCACCACCCAACTTTTGCCGAAAGTAGTTGTCGTGGCTGACGTAGAGAATGGCGCCAGTGTAGCGCTCCAGTGCCGCCTCGAGCTCTTCGATGCTGGGCAGATCGAGGTGGTTAGTAGGCTCATCGAGAATGAGCAGCTGCGGCTCATTAGCGAGCATGCTAATAATCTGGAAACGCGCTTTCTGCCCACCGCTCAGGCGGGCGAGTGGCACATCGCCATCAGTCTCGGCAAAGAGGTAGTCGCTCATCAATTGGCGGAGCTTGGTCTGGCCAATTGGCAACCCACGGTCGAGGTGCATCTGCTCAATCGCCTGAGCCAGTGTGAGGTCAAGATATGTCGGGGCAATCTCTTGCTCATACACGCCAATCCGGATATGGCTATCGAGCTGCAGCGAGCCACTATAGACAATAGGCGTATCGCTACCTCTGTCTTGCACCAGATTTTGCGCGGCGAGTAGTTCTCGAATAAGTGTCGTCTTGCCCGCACCATTACGACCACGCAGCTCCACAGCTTCACCCTCACGCAGATCGATATTCACCCCCTCAAACAAGATCCGTTCGCCATAGCCCAGCGCCAAATCTCGCACCGCCACTAGCGTGCGCTGGCTTCGCATTGCACCATCGCGCATACTGAGGCGAATCGTTCGCGCCTTAAACTTCTGGTAGTGATCAGCCATCTTATACTCCAGCTGCGCCACATTGTCGCGATCAATCCAAAACGTTGGCTTCTCTATCTGCTCAAGCTCCTCAAGCTCGGCCATAGCCTGCTGCTCACGCTGCTTGAATTGCTTAATGGTGCCGGGGTCACGCGCTCGCTCCTTCATCCGGCGGAATTGCACTACCTTATCCTTCACATTAGCAATCCGCCGCTCGACCTGTTCGTACTCATGCATCGCGTTACCCGTCGCCGAGGCATTTTGGCGCAGGTAGGCATCATAATTACCTCGGTAGCTGAGGGCCGTGCCGTCTTTTATCTCAACGATCCGATCCATCTCTGCCAGCACATCTCGGTCGTGGGTAATGACGAGCATCGCTTGCTTTGCGCCCTTGAGCCAGTCGACAAACTGCTTCTTGGCGACATAATCCATATGGTTCGTTGGCTCATCGATCAGTGCAAGGTCGGCCTGAGCGTGCATAATCTTCACCACCTCCACTAGGCGCTTCTGCCCACCACTCAAGCTCGCCAAGTGCCGCTCACCATAGCCTGCCATTTGGAAGTTCTTTAGCTCCTCCGCCACTAGCTCTTCAATCTGGTAGAAGCCCTTCTGGCCAAAGCGCTCTAGTGCCGTGGTGTATGCCTCGATTTTGTGCATGTCATCGCCCATCGTCTCGGGGTAGGTGGTGATGATATGGCGCAGGCGCGCATATTCTGGCAGGCCACGTAAGATATATTCGAGCACCGTGATATCGCCGCTGTCGTGGTGCTCTTGGGCTGTCGCTACCACCACACTGCCACGTTTGAAAATAATCGAGCCACTATAGTCATCATCTACCCCTGTTAGCATGGCAAACAGCGTCGACTTACCCACGCCATTGCGCCCTACCAAGCCCACCTTCTCGCCATCATCCACACTAAACTTTACATCCGTCATCAGCGTCTTCGCCCCAAACGACTTCTCGGTAATGGCAATATCGGCAATCATAGGGGATATTATAGCATGGCAAAGTATATCCTTTGCGGGCAGGGGGGTGAGTTGAGCACTCCGCATTATTATTCTGTTATTTTTACGACACTCTTTCCATACATTTAGCGGTATAATGGTCTGCAGACACGCTAGAAAATAACAGAAAGGATTATTAGTATTATGAAGGGCGAGCAACTCGCTTTTGTTAAAGATGACAGTATTACACACGCAGATCGCGACAACGTTGTCATATCCTATGGTTTGCAAACAGCACTCTTTCCGCGCAATATTCCCTCACGCGAGATAGCGCGGCATTCGCCAGATGAGCTGCAATCTATGGCAACGAACGAAATGCTTGAGGCCAATATTCATTTTACGCAAGAAGAGCAAGTGACACTATCCAAATTCATTAATCCGATTGCTGATGTTGATAAGCTTATGGCAAGCGAACTTACTCAAGAGTGTTTGCTTATCAAAGGGAGGAACGGGACACTAAATGACATGATTCAGCTCATCGAGGCAAGTCTTACAGCAGATAGCAAAGCCGACGCTAATATCTCCACAATAGAGTAGCTAACAAACCTCTCACGTATACGAGTGACTGTGACAAGAAACTTCAGAGGCTACAATATCTAATCCCATCTGCTACAATAGAAGAGACATATGAGCAAATCCCGTTCTGCCAAGCCACCAGTACCAGCTATTGTCAACCGCCGCGCGCGGTTTGATTATGAACTGAGCGACGACATAGTGGTTGGTATGAACCTGACCGGTCTAGAGGTCCGCGCTGCCCGTGAGGGCCACGTGCAACTCAAGGGGGCATATGTAACGATTCGCAATAGCGAGCTGTGGCTCAATAACGCCAGCTTCTCGCTGCGGCACAACGAGCAGGGCCAACCAAATGCCCGGACAGTTAGCACGAGCGCACGTAAGCTCCTGGCGAAGCGGCGGCAGATCGAGCAACTCGCTGCTCGCAAGAAGGATGGCTATACCATCGTCCCCACGAAGCTCCTCACTAGTGGCCGTTACATTAAGCTCGTCATTGCCCTCGGTAAGGGTAAGAAACGCTACGACAAGCGCGAAACCATCAAACGCCGCGATGTAGAGCGAGAGCAGCGACGAATACGTAATAGGGTATAGAGGTACATGCAACATACGGTAACACTGCACGACTCTTTGTCTGTTAGCTATTGGAGCTATCATGAGAGCGCAAAGCAAACAATGGTTCTCATTCATGGATTCACAGGCAACCATGAAGGGTTTCAATATCTCGAACCACTCCTGTCTGGTACTCATCTTGTTATACCAGATTTACCGGGCTTTGGCGTCAGCAGTCTACCAAACAAATCTAACTGGTCGATTGATGGCATTGCTGCGCTAACAAACCAGCTCGTCGCCTCACTCAACCTTACTGAGCCTCCTATCTTGTTGGGACATTCTATGGGTGGGCTAGTAGCGAGCAGTATGATTCACCAACAACCAACACTCTATGCATCGCAGGTTATTCTTATAAGCCCAGTACCAACCGCCATCCATGGCGTAACGGATAAACGCCAAGTTGGGCGGTGGCTTGGTGACGCTCAATACACAATTGGTGCAAAAACTGGCAAAATAGGCGACTCCTTTGTACGAAGTAAACTTATTTCGCGAATACTCACCTTTGGTCTTCTCAAAACAGGCAATAGAGGTCGACGTTATGCAATATATCAACATCACTTGCGCAATCTTGATTTTATCTCTAATATCGAATTCTATAAAATACTTTTTCGAGATTTTAACAAACGCGGTGCTATTGACTATGCCGATGCACTGCGCCAAAAACGCGTACTTCTTGTTGCAGGCAACCAGGACAGTGTCACACCACTTACACATATGAAGAAACTATCTCAGGCTATATCACCAGAAAAGTTCTTGGTTATTTCTCATGTTGGTCATCTTATCCATTATGAAAAAGCTCCTCAAGCAGCGATGGCTATAAAAAGCTTCCTGGCTCTAAATTAAATCTTTATATACGCTATTTACTAGTGTAGACGGTTAGCTCTATTTAGTAGAGCGCCCAGCTATCTCTTTCTTTTTTCTGGCGATAGTCGTTTCATATAACTGAGTGAATCTCTTGATGACTTGATCAAGATCATGCATCTGAGCAATCCGTCTACTCTCCTTACCGTACGCCTCCAGAAGGTCTTTATCGCTTAGAACACGCACTATAGCTCGCGCAGCACCTTGATAGTCATCCAATGCAAATAGTTCGCCATTTTTACCATGGTGACACAGCTCACCAAGTGCACCAGCATCCACCGCAACAAGTGGCTTACCACTCGCCATTGCTTCGAGAGCTGCAATACATTGCAACTCTACGGGGGACGCAACGACAAATAGAGCCCCCACCCGATGCAAAGCCTTCTTGTCTTCATCAGACACTCTGCCAGTAAATGTAACATGATCAACTACACCAATATTCTGTGCAATCTGTTTTTCATGTTCTAAGTCAACACCGCTCCCAACGATTAACATATGAACATCATGCTCTTTCAACACTTCACGAAGCGCATACAGCAGTACCCATACGTGTTTCTCGGTGTCAAGCCTTCCTATATATGTAATAATTGGCTTATTCATTGGCAAACCATACGTATGATATAGTGATTTGCTCACACTGCCGGGCCTGTAAGCTTTTAGATCTATACCATTTGAGATGACTTCTATTGGTACAGCCACCTTTGACGTAAAACGTGATAAACTGTCTATTCCGGATTGTGTTGGAGAAGTTACAATATCAGACTTGCTATGGTAACGTCGCCCAATGTCTGCTAGCATATAGTTTATTGGGCGCGAAAACGCTGATAAGTTTTTGAGGTTATCCATAAGATTCTCAGGCATTGCGTGGCTTGTTGATACAATTGGTATACCATAACGTCGACCAATCATTGTTGTTGCTTGTCCAATACCCAAGACCATTTGACTATGAATAATGTCTGGGCGAAATTCTTTAATAATATTGCGCACTTCAAGTTGTGGCGCTATGCATATGCGTATATTTTGATAAAAGGGAAATACCACACTGCGCACACGATACACTGTAATACCACCACTTTGTGCCCAGCGGCACTTAACCCATGGGCTAGGTTATAAGAAAACGTTGCCACCCCATTGATGACAGGTGGATATAAGTCGGACGCGATTAGGATTCTCATCTATTATCATTATACCACGCACTGTACATAATGTATTTAGAATATAGTGGTATTCTTTTTTATGCTAAAATAGACAGTATTATGAAAAACAAAAGCACGATAAATAGCACAGATCCTATCAGTGTTATTATTCCTGTATACAATGAAAATAAAATTATAAAAGAGTGTTTGAATGCACTATTGCCACAGCTTCTAGAAAATGATGAAATTATCATCGTTGACAACAACTCTACCGATAACACTACCTCAATCATTCAAGAACTGAAGCATCCTCAAATTCATATTATTGCTGAACTCAGACAAGGCATCACCTATGCTAGAGCAACTGGTTTTGATCTTGCAAAAAACCCTATTATTGCGCGGATAGACGCTGACACAGTCGTCAGTAGTCATTGGCTTTCAGTGATTCGTCAAGAACTATCAGCACCTTCATCAACCGATGCACTTTGTGGTGCGGTTGCTATTCGCGAATTATCACCCCATAATCGATTTTGGTTTCGTTGGTATTTTCGTCTATTTCGTTTTTGGCATCAACACAGCTTAAAGCTTAAGCCAGTTATGTACGGACATAACTCGGCACTAAAAAGAGAACTCTGGCAAAAAGTTCGCGATCAAATCAGTCTTGGTGACAATAATATCAGCGAAGATCTTGATGTTACATTTGCCTGCATGACTAATGGCGCAACAATACATTACAGTTCAAAGCTATTGGTTAAATGTCGTGTTTTAAGAACAACTATCTCACTCAAAAAGTTGCAACAATACTACACCACTGATAATTACACTCTCAACAAATATCACATCGGCAATAAAAGACGCTGGAAGAAACAGACCTAAAAGTCTAAGCCTCAAAGGCTTTTACTATACTCACTCTTCTTCCAAATTATTAATTACTGGCAATGAGCGACTCATACAGCGCTACGACCTTCTTCGCCATCGTCACAGAATCAAACTGGCGCGCTACCCTCAGTGAACCACGAGACAGTTGCTCGAGCTTATCGGGGTGAGTAAAGAGATCATTAAAGACCTTGGCAAAGTCTTCACCCTCAATCCCATCGGTCAGGATGGCATTTTTCTTGGTCAAGCCCTCGGTCATACGCTCATCGCAGTAGACGATTGGCAGGCCGCTTGACGCCGCCTCGAGGAAGGTCATTGGCTGGTTGTCAAAGTGGTATGATGCCAGTGAGAAAACATCGGCTTGCTTGAGCAGCGCCGCTACTGTATCGCTGGGTTGCATACCCGTAAAGATCACCCGCTCTGCCACGCCAAGCCTCTCAGCACAGGCGCGCAGCTCCACCTCGTATGGGCCGCCACCGACTAGCACGAGCTTCACGTTCTCATCTGGAATATGCGGCAGAGCTTCGACAAGTGCCTGCTGACGCTTCTCAGGGCTCAAGCGCGCTACTGAGATAATAAATTTATCGTTCGGGCCTTTCGTGATAGGCGAATCCGCCGCCGAAGCATCGTGATAACGCTGAGTGTTGATACCATTCGGGAAGACATGACACGGCGTGGTGAGACCGCCATCCTCCACTAGTATCTTGGCCAGGTGCTGCGATGGCGAGATGCAAGCATCGCATTGGTTGGCAAACGCCGCAGTAAGACGCCACCCTTGGCGAGACAGCATCTCGCGGATTGCACTCTTACCCATACCATGAAGCTGCTCGCGCGAGGTAATTGGCAAGATCGGCTTCGTCCGAAAAACAACAGGGAAGGCGACCGAGAGCGCAATCACCCCAGCCGTTACCATAAATGGATAGTCGTCGATCAGCTCGCTATAGAGTGTGTGGATCGTCGTGACATGGGGAATCCGCTGCCGCTTGGCTACGCTGTGGGCCAGCACGCCCATATAGAACTGCATTTGGCTGTGAACGATGTCGAATTGGTAGTCGTCCAGCTTCTTGGCTAGGCCAGGGTAGATGACAGCCGTCTCGCGCTTATCAAAGACGTAATTCTTCGATGACGGCAGGCGAATGACGTGGTCATCGTAATCGTCATAGCCTTCACACTTTGGCGCAACAATGTACACCTCATGGCCCAGCACCTCAAGCGCCTGTCTCAAATTAACCGTGGACGTCGCCACGCCATGAACTGATGGCAAGTAGTCATCAATAAAGATTCCGATTTTCATAACTACAGTTTATTATACCGCAAAAAAAGTGACTAGCAAATAATAATTCTCTATCCTCACACCCCACTTCATATTATGAACATAAAAATATATTTGGTGTACTGTCTTTATGATAGCAGGTTTTAACACAATAATTATAGTTCTATAGAGGCGCTAGATATCTACAACTTTCATAAACCAGAAACCATTATCGTTGCTGAAAGTAGGTTGAGGAATGAAAAATCACGTAACGCGTCGAACTCAATACATGGTGCTCTATAGAAAAAAATCTTTCAAGCAGATATTTTTCCGATCTATACAAATCGAGCCAATACAGAAAATATATCATACACAGGTCAAAATGCTTCGCTAATTTTAGTTGTATGCAATATTTCATGAAGCCCTCTGCAAAGTGCCTATATATTAGAGATAACTCACTATTCTCTATCACGAATTAATCTCTGGTATATTGTACGATATTGACTAATAGTATAATCGTGAGAATGATGCTCTATAACCCACTGTCGGGCGTGTCGACCTATTTTACGACGCAAGTTTTGATCACGCAGGAGAGTCTCTAATTTGTCTGCAAGATCGCTTGTATCAGGATAATGGAAGCTAAAACCGTTCTTTCCATCGTCTAGTAACTCAGGTAAGGCTACTTGGTCTGCAACCACTATTGGTGTTTCACATAATAAAGCTTCGAGCGCAGCTATACATTGCAACTCTGCAGGGCTTGCCATGACAAATACATCAGCCCGCCACAACAAAGCGCGCTTCTCGTCATCAGTCACATAACCAGTAAAAATACAGGTATCACCCAGATCTGAAGCTCGTTTCTTTAGTGATTCCATATTAACTCCTTTTCCTACGATAACGAGTTGTACGTCATATCGGTTTAGTCGTTTCATTGCATCTATTAGCAAATCAACTCGCTTTTCACCATCAAGCCTTCCTACATAAATAACTGTTAGCCTTCGGTTGTCTAACTCAAATCGCTTCAAATTTGTTGTTCTAGTATGTCGCTCTAAGGGATATAGTCTTACGTTTATGCCATTTGATATCGCCATAGTGGGCACCGTGATACCCTCTACATGATTGAGAGCTGCTCGCGTTGGTGCTGTTACTAAGTCTGTTCTATTAAGATACTTTACTGTGTACTGTTCAGCTTTCTGACCAAGCCACCGAGCAAGGCGCTTCCATTTCATATTCATCACAAGGTTCAATGCAATAGCGTGGCCAGTTGCGATAACGGGGATATGATATCTACGAGCTTGACGCAAAACAGCCGTATGGAGCCAAGTTGATGGAATAAGCATATGAATAATATCTGGGCGGTATTGATGAAAATAACGTTTTACCGCATAAGCAGGTAATATTGTCATTCGATTGTTTTCTCTATTAACAAATGATTTTATAGCAGGTAATCGAACTACAGTAGCACCATTTATTTGGTCAATCTCTCGGTAACTACCATAGAGAAATCCTTTTGGCGACCCTGTTATAACTGTTACTTCATCTCCGTGCGCTATAAGTCCAGATATAAGTGTGTCAACAGCCGCCTGGACACCACCAACACCTGGGCGATATACTTCTGTTACAATAAGAACTTTCATACCATTGTAGGTTAACACACAACACAATAATTTTCCATAAGTAAGCAAGCCGTTCTGCCATATATAAAATATTTACATCATATGTATATGGCTGCTTTGTCAAACACTTAACTATCGATACGTGGAACAGTATCGTGCTATACTACCCCTATGACTAGCTTATATTCCTGGAACGTCAACGGTATTCGTGCGGTGATAAACAAGGGCGAATTTGCCCGCTTTATGGCAGCGCACAACCCCGACATCCTGTGTCTGCAAGAGACGAAAGCGCAGCGCCAGCAGGTGGAGCTTGACCTGCCGGGTTACCACGAGCATTTTTATAGCGCGGCCAAGAAGGGCTATAGCGGCACGGCGATTTTTAGCAAAACCGCACCAGCGCAGTGGCGTGATGGCCTGCCGGCCGAATTGGTAGAGCAGTTCCAGCTCGCGGCAGATAGCTATGGCAGCCCGAATGATGAAG